>JAEYPM010000068.1 GCA_023410675.1 Bacillota bacterium
TTTGATGAAGACCATGAAATAGGAGAAGCAACAGTAAAGCTTGTTTTAGATAATACGAAGACCATAAGTTCTTCTGTTATTGAAGGCATTACTTCAAGCTTCATTGAAAAGTTTAATACTAAAGTGATGGGGGTGATTGCAACCTCGTATACTTTTGATCAGTTATATCCAGATCAAGATCCTGAAATACCTGTAAGTATTGCAAGAGATTATGTTATCAATGCAACAAGGGCTCCTATTGAAATTGAAAAGGAGTTTGTGCTTCCTACTCAAAAAGGAGGAAAAATGTCAAGTTTTAACCAAACCACATGTGGCATGACTGCAATGTTTATTCTTTTTCTTTGTATTTTATGGGGATCAACCAATATACTTGAGGAAAAACTATCAGGAACCTTAACAAGACTAGCATTGTCACCAGTAAGTTTATTTACAATATTAAGTGCAAAGCTTACTTATATTGGTATACTTTCCTTCATGCAATTTGCTGTATTTTTTGGAATAGGGCATTTTGCGTTGCAGGTTCCAGTGGGCAATGTATTTTTACTTGTTCTTCTTAATGTAGTATTTATACTTCAAGCAGCATCATTAGGACTATTAATATCTGTCCTTTCAAAGTCAAGAATTAGTGCTATTGGACTTTCGTTTTTTGTGATTATGTTGTTATCTCCTTTAGGTGGATTATGGTTTCCGCTAGAACAAGTACCTAAGTCACTGCAAACAATAGCATCCTTTTTACCAACAGGAGCTTTTATGATAGGCATTGAGAAGATAATTATTAAAAATTTGGGGATCTCTTCAATTATCAATGAATTGATCGTGATTGGCACATTTTTCTTGATTAGTTTTATTGCAAGTATTAAGATAGGGATATTAAGAAGAGTATCAAATTAAGAGGTTCATAGAATTTTTCATTTTAGAATACTGAAGAATTTGGGGGCAGAGATGTATCAAAAAATAGCTGTAGTTACAGGAGCAAGTAGTGGAATTGGTAAGGCAATCTCAGAGAGACTTATTAAAGAGAGCTTTAAAATTGTGGCAAATGGAAGAACGTGTGATTTGGTTTTTGATAAAGAAAGCCAAAATGTAGCAACTGTAACAAGTGATTTATTGCTAGAAACAACACCTAAGGAGCTTCTTCAAAGTGCACTTGATCAATTTGGAGGTTGCGGCTATTTATTTGTGAATGCTGGAACTATTGAGTCGGGAAGTATTGAAGATATAGATATTGATAAGCTATGTAAAATGGTACGCCTAAAGGTTGAAGCTTCTTATAGAATAATATATACTTTTTTAAAACATTTCAAAAAAGTAGGCTCAGGTCATATTATTATTACATCCAGTGTACTAGGAACAAAAACAAGAGAACATTCAGGTACTTATTCGGGCTGTAACTATGCATTAGAAGCACTTGCTGAAGCTCTAAGAATGGAATTATCTGATACAGATATTCAAATTTCATGTATTGAGCCTGGATTAGTCCAAACAAATCTTCATAAGGACTGGGCTATTCATCCAAAAGAACTATTAAACATTTCAAATACATTAATGCCTGAAGACATTGCACAAGCTGTAATGGAAATCATCACTAAACCATCACATATTAGAATTCCTAAATATATGATTATACCCAAGGGACATAAAATATAAGGTTAATTATCATTTTCAAAAACTAAGAAAGTGTGTATAATGATTGATAGTGATTATAATTTATGGAAAGAAGAATAAGGGAGGAAGAACATGAGAGACATCTTAGAACTCTTTATAAGCCCAGAAGAGTGTGCAAAAGAGATACTAAACACAAAAGGAGAAAGAACCATACGTAAGGCACTTATTACTATTGCTAAAGTAGTCGTTCTTATTGGTTGTATTATGGGGTTATCTTTTAAGACTAGTTTACCTAATATTTTAGGACTGCTATCTAAGACAAATCCTGATATAGTCAATCAAATCAATGAGCTAAGTGCCACGAACTTAGGAGCATTCTCTGTTGTAGTAACGCTTTTTCTCATAATCCTCCTGTATTGTGCAACGATTTTGTCTGCTCTTATTATGGCTGTGTTATTATTTGTCATTAAGGCAATTATGGGCGGAGAGGCAACTTTTAAACAACTATTTAGGGTTACACTTTATTCACAAGTAATATATAGTAGTATCATGCTTGTTACTCAAGTATGCACTCTGGTTGCATCACTAACAGTTGCAGGCGTTATTGCATCCTTCATAATCCTTATTATCGGTATCTTTCAGTTTTGGTATCTTATATTTATTGTTGTTGGATATAATATTGTTAATAAGGTTAGTTTCTTAAAAAGTATCCTTGCAGCTTTTATGATGCAAGGCGTTTTATGGGGGGTTCAGCTTGGGTTGTTATTATTATCAGGCGTAGCCATGCCCGGGCTTGTTTCCTAAAGGTTTATAATACCCTTAGGCTCAAAATTTTTATCCATAGACCAAGTTGTAGCCGTTCCATTTTTTAGAATATACACAGCAATCGACTTATGAAAATCTTCAAAAAGCCCTTTATCTCGCCAATCTTTTAGAAATTTGCGGGATGGATGCTCGCAAATTTCATTTCTAAAATCATCACTATCTATTAGACTGAGTGCTCCACTTATTCGTATTTGGATACCATTACAGCTAAAGCATAGTTCAACCTTATTATTTTTTGTAATTTGTGCGTGGACTTCCTTCATGGTTGCAGTGTGAAAAATAATACCTGTCTCATCAGCACGATATAGAAACATAGCTCGAACATGTGGCTGTTCATTATCAACTGTTGCTAAATAAAAAACAGGGTTATCGCTAATGAGTTTAAAAATATCTTGTTTTGTCATATTTATCCCTCCATTATTTTTATTTGAGAATTATATTCATTGTATAAAATATAGAGAAAATAAAATATGGCTAAATATGCAACTTATAGGTTCATTTGTGCAATATTATTGATTTAATAGTTTTTTATATTCTTTTGGCGTCATGCCGTACCATTTCTTAAATACTTTTCTAAAAGAAGACGGATCAATAAAACCAAGTAAATAGGTAATATCTTCAGTAGAATAGTTCTCTTTTAAATATTTTTTGACAAGTTCTTTTCTTGTAGTGAGAAGTAATTTACTAAAGGTAGTTCCTTCATTTTTCAAATGCATTTGAAGGGAGCGTGTACTCATGGATAGAAGATTAGCAATAAAGGACAGAGATAAGTTTTCATTATCCATGTAAGACAAAATAAGCTTTTTTACTTCTCTCGTTATCAGGAAATGGGGCTCAATTTGCGATAAAAACTCATCTGCATAATGCTCAAAATGAATAAGCAGGGTTTCGCTTGGCATAATAACAGGAGTATTGGTTATCCCCTTGTTCATAATCATGTAGTTTTGACTTTGATCAAATAAAACAGGGCAGTTAAATATTTTTTGATAGTCCTCAAGTGATGGAGGCTTTGAATGGGCAAACCCCACTTCTATTGGATGAATAGCTTTTCCACTAACATTGCATGCAATAAAAATAAGACTTGAAAAGAAACCCTCATAGCAATGTCTTGAAACAGGGGGAGCATCTTTAGGTATGGTTAAAAATATAGTCATTTTATCAAAGATTGTTTCGATACGTGGTGTTACTAAATTTCCAATAATAGCGGAGTACTTGTGAAACTTATGAAAGGCTTCGCCTACAGTTTGGCAATTCATCATCATATAACCTAAGATGGACCAGTTTCCAGTATGTGCATACTGTCCCATATGAAGCCCTAAATAGGGGTCTTGTGTGAGAAGAGCTGCTACGTTTTCTGCTAAAATATATTTTTCTACGGGGATTCTATCATCAGGTGAGGAAAGAATATTAGGGCTTATTCCTACTAACTCATAAAATGGCTCCATGTCTAATTGTGCATCATTAAGGTAGCCTATAATTTGTGCGAGTGCACCAACAGACACATAATAAGAGGATTTTTTTACCTTATCGGACATCAACGAGGCCTCCTTTTTTATAGACTTCACTTGTAAACCTAAAGTTCATTATAAATCGATTGTTTATATTATAACACCTAAGCTTTAAGCTGGATATAGGATTTAATATAGAGGATTTACTATATGGATTTGCTTAGGAAAAACTTTAAGGCACTTAATATACTTAACTTTAAGATGATAAAAATAGAGGTAGGCTAGAGAATGTGTTTATGAAGCATTATAGAATCAAAAGACTATGGAGTAGGTGTGTTTTATGAATCAGTTAAGAAAAGATGCTTTTGAAATAATAAGTAGCTCTATAAAGGCAGTTTTGCCAGAAGAGCCTGTTAGAAAAGCCTTAGAAAAAAAGGAGTTTAATAAAAAGGTAGTGGTTGTTGCTATTGGTAAAGCAGCTTGGAATATGGCAGCAGCAACAAAACAAGCTTTAAAAAATATGGTGTCAAAGGGAATTGTTATTACAAAGTATGGGCATACCCAAGGGCCTATTGAAGGATTCCTGATGGTTGAGGCAGGACATCCTGTGCCTGATAGAAACTCAATTAAAGGAGCGACAAAGGTTTTAGAACTTGTTAAGGACCTTACAAAAGAGGATGAGCTGATTTTACTTATATCAGGCGGAGCCTCTTCTTTATTTGAAAAGCCAATGGAAGATGCAGATTTAGAAGATATCATAGATATCACCAATCAACTATTAAGATGTGGGGCAGATATCACAGAAATCAATACTATTAGAAAGCACCTTTCAAATGTAAAAGGCGGAAGGTTTGCTTTAGCGTGCAATGGAGCAAATATCTATGCTATTGTTTTATCAGATGTTGTAGGGGACCGTTTAGATGTGATAGCTTCAGGACCCGCCTATCCAGATGCATCAACATCTCAAGATGCTTTAGCTATTATTGATAAGTATAAGCTTCAAGTAAGTGATAAACTAAGAAGGATTATTCAAATAGAAACGCCTAAAAAAGTAACAAACTGTGAAACCATTATTGTAGGAAGTGTGAGTAAGCTTTGTGAAGCTGCAAAACAAGCAGCCATAAGACTTGGTTACCATACTATAGTTTTATCTTCTACTTTAGATTGTGAGGCTAAAGAAGCAGGCCAATTTATAGCAGCTATTGCACGGGAAATAAAACATAAAGAAAGCATTAAACCCCCTTGTGGGATTATTTTAGGAGGGGAGACTGTTGTTCATGTTAAAGGAAAAGGTAAGGGAGGTAGAAATCAAGAACTCGCTCTAAGTGCCAGCTTAGGTATTGAAAACCTAGAAGATGTTGTTATTTTCTCACTAGGCTCGGATGGAACAGATGGCCCAACTGATGCTGCAGGAGGTATTGTAGATGGAGGAACAGTAAGGCGTATGAAAGAGGCAAATATAGACCCTATAGGCTATCTCGCAAATAATGATGCCTATCATGCACTTAAAGCAAGTGATGATCTAATTGTTACAGGAGCAACTGGAACTAATGTGAATGATTTAATTGTATTATTATGCCGTTAAAACACGCATCACTAAAAATCATGCATGTTTTAACGGCATATCCATAATGCCTGGGTTTTGTGCTATTTGAAATTACTTGATTTATCACTAAACTATATCTTATATTTTTTTGTTTTTATAGCCTGAAAGATGAAGCGACTTAAATATGTAAGGGGCAATGAGTGTAATCCATGTGCCTAAGATAAAATAGCGTACCAAGTCACTGATGAGGGTTTTAGGAAGCATACTCTTTAACAATGATTTAAGTATTATTGCTACTGAGAGACCGAAAATATATTTAATAATTTGCTTTGGTAGCTGAGTCTTTGGGTTAAATTGAATATATTTATCTTCTATGGAATAGCCTAGCAAGAAACCGAAAAATAGGCCACAAGACTTGTACAAATCAGCTGAATCATTAAATATGAGCAAACATAATGTAAAAGGAATAAAGATAACCATCAGAATATATTTTTGCCCAATAGACTTAGGTTGTCTAAAAAGATATTCAAATAAGAAGGCTATTGCAATACCTAAAAGAGCACCAACTAAGACGTCTTTTGGCCAATGAACACCAAGATACAATCTAGATACAGCAACTAGAAAAATAATGATACTACATACAATATAAAGCCATATTTTATTATACTTTTTCATAATAAATCCATAGAATGCAGCAGTAGTTTGTGTATGCCCGCTTGGGAAAGAATGACCTGTAGCAGTTTCTACTCTTAAATGCCTTAAATGCTCTACATCAAGAGGCCTTGGTGATCTAAAGATTGATTTAATGACACCATTAGCAACAGAACTAAATAAAATAGTAAAAGATAACTGATAACCATATTTTTTGTCAATACACCAATAGATGAGTGTTAACAAGAATATATAGATGGATTCTTCACCAAGTGTGGTAATCGCAACAAAAAAGTTATCCAAAAATGGATTTGAAAAACTTTGAATAAATTCAAGCGTTTGCATAAATACCTCCCATAAATAAATGTTGTGTCAATTATATCATTATTTTCTATATATTATAATATTAACACAAATTAATAATTATAACTTGAATGGGCACAAGTTTATGCAATTTTAGGGGATTTTGATGAGTTTTAAGGAGCGTTTTAAAGGGTATAAAGATTTTGATAAACTTATTTTACATAAGCTTAATGTTATAGAAGAATTTGCCAAATAGAAAGCAAATACACCATTTACCCAAATATTTTTGGATAATGGTCTTTTTTTTGTAATTTTTTAGCAAAATAGATTCATCAAACTAAAAAAAATAATTTAAGTTAGTTAAATGTTGAGAATATTATACAAAATTGTACAAAATTATTATAGCTTTTTTTGATAATAAATGGTAAAATTACTTATAAAATAGAAATTGATATAGGGAATGGGAAAGCATTTTTATTATTGGCTTGAAAGGAAACTAGATATTAAGGAGGTGTATTCCTTTAATATAAAATATAGATTATAGGAAAGACTTATGTTATTTAATTTTATTTGAGAGAAGGGACTTTAGGGTGTTTTGAAAACAAAGAGATCTTAAAGCAAATGAAAAATAGTACTAGGTTTTTAAGTACATGAGGGGGAGCAAGATGGAAGAGAGAAAAAAAGAGGCTTATGTGTATTTGCTTTATGTGCTTATGCAAGAAATAAAGGCATTGGCAGAACGAAGATATGTTTCGCTTAATCAAGCAGAAGAATCTTTTGAAGATATTTGGGATATGATATTTACATTTCATAACTTCCCGAATCAAATATATAGTAAGGTTGGAACCTTTGATGAACCGTGGTTTTGGCTTTTTCTTAACAATAGGCATATGACAAGATCAGGAATCTTTAGGAGAGAATTTGAAAGATATTTAGGCAACTATACCATTGAAGAATTTACATTTGATGAGCCATGGAAGAAACTGAGTCAAATGGAGCAAAACCAAGTCATTATTGAACTAAATAAAGAGCTTACAAAAACTCATTATTTACATGGTGCTATTGTCAATGCTCTTGCAAAAAAAGAAAGTCTAGAGGTCGTTTTACTTGAAGTTTTTAAGGATGATGCTATTTTTTATGCTGAAACGCAATTAACTTGGGAAGGCATTCCGAAAAAGGGTGTTGATACAAAAGGACCTCTTTATAGGATCTTTAATAGCTTTGAGGAATGGGAGAATAGTAAAATAAGTTGAGATATGAAGCGATATGTAGTATGATAGTGATTATTAAAATGATCGAAAAGTTAGGTGATTACATATGAATATTACAGAAGCTTCTAAAATAGCAAAAAAAGCATCTATAGATTTAGCAGCATGTTCTAGTGATGTAAAAAATGCAGCACTTAAAGCCATAGCAGATACTTTAATTGCTAGAAAAGATGATATTATTAAGGCTAATCAAGAAGATGTAGAAAGAAGTCAAAATGAAAATCTTGCCATGCCTCTTCTTAAAAGACTAAAATTTGATGAAGCCAAAATAGATGAAGTGGTAAAAGGAATTAATAGCTTAATTAATCTTAGAGATCCTGTTGGCGAGACACTTTGGAGCTCAGAGCTTGATGAAGGACTAGATTTATATAGAGTAAGCTGCCCTATAGGTGTTATTGGTATTATTTTTGAATCAAGACCAGATGCCTTGGTCCAAATTTCTACACTCTGCCTTAAGAGTGGCAACGCAGCACTTTTAAAAGGTGGAAGAGAAGCCAGTAAAACCAATCAAATCTTGACAGAGATTATCAAAGAAGCAACAAGGAAGGTAGGTATTCCAGAAGGCTGGATTCATCTATTAGAAACAAGGGAAGATGTTACTGCAATGTTAAAACTAGATCAATATATAGATCTTCTTATTCCAAGAGGATCTAATGAGTTTGTTCAATATATTATGAATAACTCAACCATTCCTGTTATGGGTCATGCAGATGGGATCTGCCATTGCTATGTGGACGAATTTGCAGATCTTGATATGGCATGCGATATTGTTTTAGACTCAAAAACTCAGTATGTAGCAGTATGTAATGCTACAGAGACACTTTTGGTCCATGAAAAAGTAGCGAATACGTTTCTTCCTATGATAAATAAGACAATGGATGACCATAAAGTGACACTCATAGGGTGTAATAAAACTAAGGAAATCATAGATGTATTACCAGCATCCGAAGAGGATTGGGGCAAAGAGTATTTAGATTATACGCTGTCTATTAAGGTAGTTACGGACTTAAAAGAAGCAATAGAGCATATTAACACCTATGGCTCTGGTCATACCGATGCGATTATAACAGCTCATGAGGAAAATGCGAAAAAGTTTATGGAACTTGTGGATACAGCAAACGCCTTTTGGAATTGTTCCACTAGGTTTAGTGATGGTTTTAGATATGGTTTTGGAGCAGAAGTAGGAATTAGCACCAATAAGCTTCATGCAAGAGGACCTGTTGGCTTAGATGGACTCTTAATCTATAAATATAAGCTTATAGGCAATGGACAAAAGGTAGCGGATTATGCCAACAAAACAAAGACATTTAAGCACAAGGTAACAAATAAAAAGTTTCAATAATAAAGGGATCGATCAAAGAAAATCAATAAGAGGGTTCTTTCAATTAAAGAGATGGTTCTCTTGCTTCCATATTAGGAAGCAAGAGAACCATCTCTTTAATTATTCGATTCGTTTATCACCCATACACCTTTTGACATACATATTTGTAAGAGAAGAACATACTGCCAAATGTCAGTAGACTAAGGAAAAGACTTATAATAATTTTGATGATTAAGGTAAGGCGAGAAGATAAAAAGAGAAGTATGCCATAAGGGATGACGCGGTGTGCACCTATGAAAATAATTACGATTAGGATTACACCAAATATATAAGGAAACATCTTCGCGATTTGTTCGTTAGGGTCTTCTGAAAATTCACTACTTGTAAACAATAGATAGTAGAGGTTGCAGTTCAATAAGGACAGAAGGTAGACAACGAAGGAAACAAATAGAGGTCTGCTCACATGTATTATGGTGTAAAAAACATGGGATAATGTCACGCCTAAAAGACAAAATATAAGTGTATTAACATAGAGCATGGTTATTATGGCATGAGAACGTATGGGCAAATGGGTAAGCAGTGCAAACTTGTTATTGCATAGATCTTGAATCATAAAAATACTTATAGAGGAAAAGATAGCCACTTCCACATCCATTCCAATCCATTTAGATAGAAGTAAAGTAAGGAGAATTAAAATAACCATAGAAATATAACTATATTTAAAGATAAATAATTGATTAATCAGCCTAAATTCTATAATGGAAGTTTTCATGAACGGCCTCCTTGTAACTTATAATAGTGGAATGGAGCTACGCAGCATAAGTAATAGCCTAGTACTAAGCTTAGTATAAGGACTATAATGCCGATATTTCCGCCTAATAATTTCAATCCATTTAAAAGTTTATCAGCAAAAGTATAGGTTTGTTTATCCATTAAGCTTATAGAGTAAAGGGAGATAATTCCTTTTTTTAGCCAAACCCCTGCCACAATTGGTAATATGGCAAGCATTGCAAAAATACCTTCTTTAATGTTGCTTGTAATGTGCATAAATGTAGATAAACTCATATTAACACATTGAAGAAGAAGCAGAATTACTGTATAGACAATTACAATTCCTAAACCAATCCTTAAGTTTTCAAGTCTATGGGTAAGTGTCGCAAGGGTTATGGTTAAAACTGTTACAAAAATCCCAGGAAGAATACAAAGTAAGATATCAAAATATTGAGCCTTCATATAATCATGATGCGTAACTGGAAGTTGATTAGAAAAGTCTCGAAAGTTATTTTTCGATTTTTCTTTCTTTATTTTAGTAAATGCAGAATAAACGCACATAGCATTACCATATCCTGTTGTAACTAAAATAAACCATGTTATATAGTAGGTGGATTCAATGGTACGTAGTTCATTCCAAGGAGACAATGTTATTAATAGGATAGACACTAGGGCGATAATAAAGAACAAGCATGTAACACATAAGAATAGTATCCTTGAAAGCGAAACTGAGCTACCACTTATTTTTTTAGAGGCTCTTAATAATAGAATGGCTTTTTTCATGCTGATCCCCCCAAATAGTAAAAGTTAATAGGTTTTCTATATTTGGCGTTTTGATATGGCTTATGTCAAAATGTTTTACAGCCTTCTCCCTTAAAATAAGCCCTTCAAACCTAAGATTACCTTTTCTGATGCCAATAAATTCATTTTCATTAATTGATATTTCATCAATACCAGCATCCACAAGAGCATACTTTTCTTCAATTTGATCTAACTGCATACTTTCTATGATACTACCCTTATGAATAAGTGTGATATAATCAGCTATCTTGTCGAGATCAGAGGTAATATGTGTAGAAAAAAACACAGATTTTTCACCGTCTGCTACAAATTGTCTTAAGATATCAAGCACCTCTATACGAGCAACAGGATCAAGTCCAGCAGTTGGTTCATCTAATATAAGTAAACTAGGTCTATGGGCTAAAGCAAGTGCAAGCATCGCTTTGGTTTTCATACCCTTTGAGAACTCAGTAATTTTTTGCCTGAGAGGCAAATTCCAAGTCTCCACAATCGTTTCAAAAAAAGCATCATCCCAAGTTTGATAGAAAGGGCTCATAGCTTTTGCGTGATCTGATAAAGTAGCAGTAACGGTAAAATAGTCATCTGCTGGGACATAACCAATTTTATGTTTAATCTCCACCTCGCTTTGGATGTGATCCATACCAAAAATTTTAATTTCCCCATTCAGTTTATCAATTACATTTAAAAGAAGTTTAATAGTAGTTGTTTTTCCTGACCCATTTTCACCAATAAAACCCATAATACATCCTTTTTCTAAACTAAAACTAATATCATGTAGCTGAAAATTAGCATAATTTTTTCTTAAATTCTTGACTTCAATTATCTTATCCATATTGATATCCCTCCTTAAAAATAAAATAGTTCATTTAAATAAATCATTCTACATGTAGATCTCATTTAATATCTTTAAAATTTCTGTTTGGACAATTCCCTCAGATTTCAGTTTTGAAAATAATAAGCTACATTCCTCAAGTAATTTTTGTTTTTTTTCGAAAAGAATTTTATTAATGTCAGACATTTTTACAAAGGTTCCTCTTCCGGGAATGGTGTAGATAAGACCTTCGTGCTCTAAATCAATATAAGCTCTTTTTGTTGTAATCATGCTGACATCAAGTTCTTTTGCTAGTAGTCTGATGGAAGGAAGCATTTCCCCATCTTTTAACTTTTCATTAATAATCTCGTTTTTTATTGCTTGCTTAATTTGTTCATACATAGGCAAAGGACTATTATAGTTTAAATGAATATTCAAATTCCCACCTCCGTATATACTGTATATATCGTATATACACACTATATATCTTAATTAAGAATATGTCAATATAGAATTTACATTTTGAGCTTTCAGTTACGTCCGGTAAATTCATATTTTATGAGTAAATGTGTATAGACTTTATTAAGTTGGTTATAATCCAAACAGGTGTTCGATTAAGCCCTAGGGGTTTAAGTACCATATTCTATATGTTATATGATTAAGGAGGACTATTATGGAAAAAGAAATGACCAATTTAATGGAAGCTAAAGAAGTAGTACAAAATATCATTAAGAGATTAGGTGAACCTAAAAGTGATCAAAGTATAAATGATTTTCTTTCAACCGAAGAAAACCTACTTGATAAGTTTAACATGGTATTAAAGCTTATTGACTGGTATATGGAAAACAAAGAGCGTATGCGAAAAGATGTAAGGCAACCATTTTCTATTACTATAGAAGATATAAGCAAAGTTAACCTCCCAGAATACCCTATAGGAATTAATGAATTTGCTAAGTGTGTCAACAAAGTCATAGACATAAAAAAGACTAAAGGTATATCTGGCGTACAGATAAACAAAAGGTTAAAAGAGTTAGGTATATTAAGTGAGAAAGAAGAAAATGGGAAAAAATGCACCATTACAAATAAAGACTCAAAAAACTATGGCATAGAATCTACCCAAGGAGAATACAATGGCAGGAAATATGAGAAAGTCATCTTTACAGATAAGGGAAAGGAATTTTTACTCAACCATTTTCTTGAGATCATGCAGCTAGACGAAGTAAGTGCTGCAAAATAACAAAATCATTCCCTTATGAAACAAGTAGCACCTTCATATATAGAACTCGGGTATTAAATAGTTGTCTAGGCTATATGCGTTCTATAATTTTGAAGGTGCTATTATTGAGTTAGGCTATACTATTTAACACATATACCAATGCACTTTAAAATGAAATCACTTAGTATTTAAAGTGTAAAGGCTATACATATGTAAAGCACTATGTAAGATAAGTTGTAACAATATGTCGTTTTGAGATGGAAAATGTCTGGAAAAAACTTCATTGTGGATTAATATTTATAAGTTGTTAGTAAAGGTATATATTTCTATAAAAATTGTTGATATGAAATGAATTAAATAGTAAAATATTGAACTATAGTAAAATAATTAATAAAAATTATCATACAAGGAGTTAAAATAGTGAAAAAACTGTATTTAACTTTAGTCCTAATCACAAGTTTTATGATTCCTAGACTTTTTGAATTATGGATTGCTAACTCAGATTATGTTAATTACTACTATACTGATTTGGATTAGGTGTAAGTATATACTTTAATGATGAAGAGAATTATTTAGAAAGAGAGTTGAATGTTAGAATATGGGTATAGGAGACTTGACTTCAAATCTATTATTAGGGGGGGAGGTAATATTGAAAATAATAAAAAATAAGTTTTTACTATTCACCACTTTGATTTTAATTATGGTATCAGTGCTTTCATACATGATTGTGCCTTGGCATCAGGGGGATGCTGAATATCCATTGAAGCAATAGGTAATTATTTTGATGCACAAAAGGTAATAAATAGTGCATATAAAAAAATAGATCCTTTGCCAAAAGATGCACTTTCGCTCAGTCAGCCCATGTTTCGCGGAGGAACTATTACTATTGATGGTAAGGATTATTATTTAGATAACCAAATTGTCATTGGACATGATTGGCTAATCAAGCCTGTAATTATTGAGTGGCATATTGATATTATGACTAGAGAAGAGTTAAGAAAAATAGATGATGAAAAGGAGTAGTAATCCTTATTAATAAAACTTTAGATGGATTTATAAAAGAATATATTAGGTGCTTAAAATAACAAGAGAGCTCCTCAAAATAATAATGCTGGTAAAATATTTTGCCAGCATTATTATTTTGGGTAGTATTGATATTCATTGAATATGTTTGGAACATAAGTAACTTCTTTAAAATAAAAAGTTTTATAGCTTAAAGAATATAATCAATTTCGTTTTTAAAACATGAAAATAAAATTCAAAAATACATATTGGTTTTAATTGAGTGGTCCAAGGCATAAAATCTATTGTTTTCAAGCGATGTATAGAATAAATAGTTTTTTGCGAAAAGCAACTTGTAAAAATAAACCACATATTATTTTCACATTCATATTGACAAAGTGAAAATAAAATTATATAGTATAGATACAAAGAAACATTAGCTAAAAGGAGATGACAGGATGAATAAAGATACTATATGGGAGAGCATGATCAATACTTGGACTATAGAAGCGAGTTCTATTGATCATTTATGTGAAAGCATGGATAAAGATGCAGCAACAAGTATTGTAGAACTTCTTGGAGATTGCCAAGGGAAAATACTTGTGGCAGGATGTGGCACATCTGCAGCAGCTGCAAAAAAGGTGGCTCATTCCCTATGTTGTGTTGAAAGACCAGCTTGTTATTTAAATCCTTCTGATGCTGTGCATGGGGGACTCGGTCTTTTGCAAAAAGAAGATGTTTTAATCCTTATTTCAAAAGGTGGAAATACAAAAGAAATACTTAATTTAATACCTGCATGTCAAATTAAAGGGGCAAAGCTTATAGCAGTTACTGAAAATGAAAATTCTGTCCTCGCACAGAATGCAGATATACTTTATAAGGTGAAAGTAGAAAAAGAGCCATGTCCTTTTAATATGTTAGCTACAGCAAGTACCCTTGCAGTTATAGCAGCTTTTGATGCTGTGTGTATAGCACTTATGCATTATACGCATTATACTAAGGAAGCTTTTGCAGTGATCCATCCCGGAGGAGATGTGGGCAGTAGACTTACTAAAAAGGAGGATAAGTAGCATGAATACAATGAAAGCCATGTATTTTGAAGGCATTGAAAATATGGTATTAAAAGACGTTCCTATTCCAAAGTGTGAAGAAGATGGCGTATTAGTCAAAGTAGAAGCATGTGGCATATGTGGTGGAGATATTCGTAATTTTTATCAGGGACTACGTGCAGATGTTGGTAGTCAGATCATGGGGCATGAAATAGCAGGGGTTGTTACAGAGGTTGGTGAAAAGGTTAAAAGATTTAAGGTAGGAGATAGAGTAGCAATGGCACCGGATGTAAGCTGCGGTGAATGTTACTACTGTAAAAGAGGACTTGTCAATTTATGTGTTGATCATAAGATGCTTGGAACACATTTTCCAGGTGGATTTGCACAATATATATCTGTACCAGGCTTTGTTATTCAAAGAGGATTTATTGAGAAGATACCAGATACTCTGGGATTTGATGAAGCAGCCTTAGCAGAACCAGCTTCTTCTGTTATCGCTTGCCAGGAGCTAAATGGCGTAAGTGCTGGAGATTGCGTTGTTATCATAGGGGATGGACCTATTGGATGTATTCATATAGAGGTAGCAAGAGCAAGAGGAGCGAGCAAAATTGTCATGGTAGGCCTTACAAGACTTCATGAAGTACCTCAGTTTAACCCAGATTATATCATTGATGCAGCAAAGCAAAATCCTGTAGAAGAAGTGCTTAAAATAACCGATGGACTCGGAGCTGACATTGTTATCTGTGCAAATCCAGTACCATCTACTCAAGAACAAGCTGTAGAAATGGTAAGAAAAAGAGGAAAGGTTGTTCTGTTTGGTGGCGTAGCAAAGAGTCAGCCGATGACAACACTCAATAGTAATCTTATTCACTATAATGAAATCACTGTAATAGGAGCATTTTCATATCCAGCAGTAGGACTTGAAAAAGCAATCAAATATATTAGTGAAGGAAAGATATCCGCAGAAAAATATGTGACACAAAAGGTAAAACTCGCTGAACTTACCGATGGCATTCAAATGGGAAGACAAGGAAAAGCACTCAAGGTTGTTGTAAAACCATGGGAATAAATAGGTGTGTGTTTCAAAATAAGATCCAAAACAAGTAAACAATAATTCAAACTAAAAATCAAAACTAAAAATTTAAACAAAAGAGGGGATAGCGATGTACGAAATAGACAGCAAGTTAGAGAAACTTCAAGAACAAGGAAAACCAGCAATGGTATCACTTATTGGTGCAGGCCAAATGGGAAAAGATATTGTTGCACAAGTTGAATGTATGGTAGGTATGGAAATACCTGTAGTAGTAGATTTAAGTAAAGATATTGCAGTAGAAGCCTATAGAATAGCAGGTTATAAAGGTGAAATTGTTGAAACAGACTCTTTAGAAGAAGCGATAAAGGCAATAGAGCTTGGCAAAAAGGTTGCAACAACAAACTATGAAATAGCTATTAAGGTACCACAAGTACAGGCAGTTATTGATGCAACAGGTTCACCAGAAATGGGCGCTAGAGTATCTTTAGAATGTATCAATTACAAAAAACACATTGTTATGATGAATGTAGAATGTGATATTACTGTAGGACCTATCTTAAGAAAGATGGCTGAAAATGCAGGTGTTGTATACTCCTTATCGGCTGGAGATGAGCCAGGATCTATCGTTGAAGTCTATAGATTTGCAATAGCACTTGGTTTTAAAGTCGTTGCAGCAGGAAAAGGAAAAAACAATCCATTAGATATCTATGCAACACCAGATGAGTGGGAAGAAAAAGCGAAAGCAAGAAATATGAGTGCAAAGATGTTAGTAGAGTTTGTAGATGGTTCTAAGACGATGATTGAAATGGCTGCGGTATCTAATGCAACAGGACTAATTCCTGATGTAAGAGGTATGCATGGTCCTAAATGCAATGTAAAAGACTTAACTAAAGTATTTTGCCGTAAAGATCAAGGTGGAGTCCTTGAAAAAGAAGGTGTTGTAGACTTTGCTATAGGTGATATTAACCCAGGAGTATTTGTTATTGTAACGACAGATCATCCAAGACTGATTGAAGGATTAGTTCAAAGAGATATGGGAGAAGGACCAAATTATTTACTCTTTAGACCTTATCACTTATGCAGCATTGAAACACCAATAACAGCGGCACAAGCAATCCTATATGGAGAGTCAACAGCTCATCCAATGAACAAATTGACTTCTGAATGTATTACGGTAGCAAAACAAGACCTTAAAGCAGGACAAACTCTTGATGGTATTGGAGAATACTGTTATAGAGCAAGTATTGAACTTGCAGATGTGGCTAGAGAAGGCAATATGCTTCCTGTAGGGCTTGCAAAAGGAGCTGTGCTAAAGTGTGATGTTAAAACAGATGAAGTGATTACCTATGATATGGTAGAGTTAAACAATAGCTCAGTACTCCTTCAACTTAGAAGAATTCAAGATCAAATGTATAAATAGTAAAAAATATAAACAATAAAAAATATAAATAATAAAAAATATAGATAGTAAAAGGCATAAGTAATAAAAAGTATAAATGTAACATGTAACTATAAAACTATGAAGAGGAGCGATCATGATGAAAACAGTAAAAAATAAACAGATCCTTGTTGCGGCAGATGTGGCAGGTTATGAACTTAAAGATGCAGTTGTTGCACATTTAGTGAAAAATGGCTGGGAAGTAACAGATATCGGTGTTAAAGACAAGGAAGGAAAAGGGGTTGAAATATTCCACCGTATGGCAATTAGAGCGGCTTCTATGGTGAGTGAGGGTGAATTTGACAGAGCACTATTGTTCTGCGGAACAGGTATGGGTGTTCACCTTGCAGCAAATAAAGTTCCTCGCTGCCAGGCAGCAGTTGTTGAAAGTGTTCCAGCAGCACTTCGTGCCATCACAGGTAATGGTGTAAATATTATGTGTATGGGAGGATATTACGTTTCTCATCAGATGGGCATTGAAATTGCAGATGCATTCCTTAATAATAGTCTTGGTTCTGGGTATGAATGGTGGGATACTTTCTATGACTATCATAAATTTGCTCATGATGAAATTGATAACTTTGATTATGAAGAATATAAAAGAAATGGCTTTAAGTTTGCGAGTGAGGATACACCACGCTATAATTGGGACGGAATCAACCAAAAGCCTGAAAATTAATCATAAGAGGTTAAATATAGGACTTTACATTGCAGATTTTCATTTATTTAATTGTTAGAAATTGCCTTGCATTACAAAGAGGTAGGTGACATTCGTGTATTTATTAGGAATTGATGTAGGGACAACGGGATGTAAAGCAGTTGTATTTGATAAAGAAGGTAACATAAAGGGGTATGGCTTTAGAGAATATGGTATCATTTGTGAAAAGCCAAGTTATGCAGAGCAAGATGCCAAAAAAGTTTGGGAGCTTACCAAAGAAGTTATAAAAGAAGCAGTTTCAAAAAGTAAAATAGCAGATATTTGTGCCTTGAGCCTTTCGGTTCAAGGCGATGCTATCATCCCAGTAGATGAAAATATTTGTCCACTACAGCATACGATTTTGGGAATGGACTATAGATCCTTTGAGGAAGCTAATTATTGCAAGGGAGTTCTTGGAGACAGAAAGTTATTTGACTTAACAGGTATGCGTACTCACCCTATGAACTCTGCTACAAAAATACTATGGATCAAAAAGAACCTTCCAGATATTTATAAGAAAACTTATAAATTTATGACCTATGCAGATTATATTCTGACAAAACTTGGTGCAGAACCAGTGATTGATTTTACTATGGCATCTAGGACAATGCTATTCGATATTCATCAGATGAAATGGTCTAAAAAAATACTTTCAGCACTTGAATTAGATGAAAACAAGCTATCACGTCCAGTTAGGTCAGGAGAAGTCGTAGGGACATTGTCCGATGAAATAACAAAAGAACTAGGACTAACATCTCCTGCCATGATCGTATCTGGTGGACATGACCAGGCATGTGCTGCCTTAGGTGCAGGTGTTGTCAAAGAAAATATTGCTATTGACTCCCATGGAACGGCAGAGGTTGTTGCTACTGCCTTTAGTGAGCCTAAGCTTGGTGATGCTATGTATGAAGGCTATTATCCTTGCTATTGTCATGCTAAAAGTGACATGTTTCTTACTTTTAGCCTTAATCATATAGGTGGGTTGCTTTTAAAGTGGTATAGAGATACCCTCGGACATAAAGAAGTAGAAGAAGCAAAAGCTATAGAAAAAGATGCTTATGAAGTAATGATAGAAAAAATAAGTAATAAGCCTTCTTCAGTTCTTGTACTGCCTCATTTTAATGGAAGTGGAACACCATGGTGTGACCTAGGTTCAAAAGGTGCTATAGTAGGTCTAACTATGGCGACGACAAGACATGATATTGTAAGAGGAATCATGGAGAGTCTCACCTATGAACTCAGGATGAATATGGAGCATATGAGCTTAGCAGGGCTTTCCATTGAAAAACTAAGAGCAGTAGGTGGAACAGCAAAATCACCAGTATGGCTGCAGATTAAAGCGGATATTACAGGATGCACTGTTGAGACCCTTAAGGTAAGGGAAGCAGCTTGCCTTGGAGCAGCTATGCTGGCTGGTGTTGCAGCTGGAGTATATACAGACCTAAATGAAGCTGCAAACACTACAGTAAAAGTTGAAAAGACATATGTGCCAAATAAAGAAATGAAAACATTGTATGACGAAAAATATATAACTTATACAAAACTATATGAGGCACTAAAGCCCATACATCATACCTTGTAATAAAATAGTTATTTAGAGGTTTGTATTTATTATAAAAAGAAGGTATATTTACTATAGAGAAACAACTCAAGATCAAAAATGTGAATGAAGGAGCATAAGAGGAGGGGGATAATGCCAATTCAGCTTAAAGAAGAAGATAAAAGAAAGATACCACATACTTTTCTTGTTAAGCTTCAAACTGTATACGATTCATTAAAAAGTGCAGAGAAGAAGGCAGCTGATTTTGTACTAAGTCAATCAGATTTTTTGGTTGAGGCAACCATCACAGAAGCAGCTGAAAAGGCACAGTGCAGTGAAGCAACTTTTGTGAGACTAGCAAAGAGACTAGGATACAGTGGATATCCTGAGATGAAAGCTGTTTTTAATGAAAAACAGCATAAGGATATCACAATTCCTTATAATAATATTGGCATCGAAGATGAACCTTCTGAAGTAATGTTTAAGGTGTTTCAATCATCGATACAGGCACTACACGATACTTTTCAAATTATTGATAAAGATGAGTATTGCAAGGCTTTAGATGCGATTAGAAATGCAAATAAAATATTATTTTGTGGTATAGGCGATGCTTTTGCAGTTATTAAATCAGGCTATCAAAAATTCCTCAGAATGGGACTAGATGTGCAAGCCTCTGCTGATATTGACGTTCAGCTTATCTGTATTGCAAATATGAAACCAGGAGATGTTGTCATTGCGGTTTCTCACTCTGGAAGAACAAAAAATCTTTTAGACGTTGTTAAGTATGCAAGAAGCAAAGGGGTTACAGTTGTCACAATTACAAATTATGCAATTTCTCCCCTTGTTAAGAATGCAGATATTATACTCCTTACATCTGCTTTTACAGAACATATAAGTGGAGAAATTATGTCAAAACGTGTAGCTCAGCTTTGTGTATTAGAAAGTTTGTATGTCAATTTGTTATTGGCAAAAGGAAGTGCCTTAAAAGATCAACTTTCTAAGTCAAATGAGGCCTTAGAAGTTAATAAGCTGTAGCAAAAAACAAGTTTGAAAGACGGACTACAAAAGTTAGATTTTTTAGGATATGTACTCCTTTTACTGGTTTTGTCCAGTGAAGGGGGTACATATCATTTTTTTGCTAAAAAATATTGAATTTACAAGCGGTATAGGTAATTTTTAAGTGTTGTATTGGGTAAATACACAATAAAACTAAAAATATTGACGATTAATAAGATAAAAATTATAAATAATAAATAGTATTTTAATTTAACTACTTATTAATTGTACAACATTGATAAAAATATCATTTTAATAAGTTAAGTTATGTATTATAATGTATAATATATAGTGCTGTAAAAATTTTCATGTACAAAGACATTTAGAGATGACATCGAGGAGGACGATAAAAATGCAAAACAATTCATTGGCAAAACATGTAGTTAAAGTGAACAAAGCATTAAACAAAGTGTTTTTTATACTGGGTTTTGGAATGCTGATTATGAGCCTAGTTACAGGAACAATAGCTTCTAATATTGTATCCCTTTCAGTTACGATTTTTTCAGCTTTTCTTGCCTTGTATTTAAGGTATAAAAAGAAAGAGAATGTGGCCACTTATGTACTTGTTACATCTGCTTTATTACAAGTTCTTCCTTTACTGCCTGTGACGGGAAAGGATGCAGTTATTTTAGCAATGCTGCCTGTTATAGTGGCAGGATTATATTTAAACTCAAAGATATTTATTGTTGTTGGCGTCATTACTAATGCTTCACTCATCTTATTACATATAATAACACCAAATTTAAATTTACAGGATTATATACTTCCAGATGTTTTTGAGATACTGATTACAATTATGATATTCATGTTAGTTAGAAGTGGTTCAAAATTAATACAAGAGGCAAATGAGTATGGGAAGCAGTCAGAGAAACTTCTTGGCGATCTGCAAAAAACAATTGATGTGATCAAGAAAAATACATCCGTTTTAAATGAAGATATATCTAAAGGTAATCAGAATTTGAGTATCGTTCATGAAATAAGTGGTTCAATCATATCAGTTACTCAGAAAATCATTGAGGGAATTGTGGATCAGAATAAGAGTGTCACTCAGATCAATGAAATGATAAAAGAAGCCTATAAAAGGATTTTCGAACTAAAAAAATTCTCTGATCAGATGAAAAGCGTATCTACAGATGCCAGTAATATAATATCAGAAGGATCTGAAAAGATATACATAATGGATAAACAAATGGACATGATTAATCAGGCTGTTACAAAAACAGTAACAACTGTTCAACAGTTAAATCAAAATATGGATGAAATAAATAATTTCCTATCGAGTATTTCACAGATTGCAGGACAAACAAACTTACTGGCTTTGAATGCCAGTATCGAGGCAGCAAGAGCGGGAGAATCAGGAAAGGGCTTTGCTGTTGTGGCTGATGAGGTTAAAAAATTGGCTGAGCAAAGTGCTTTAACAGTTAGCCAGATTAATAAGATTATCGGCCAAATAGAAGAGAACACACAAAATGTTCTAAGTGAAGTAAGTAGTGTACAAACAGCCACTCAAAGCGGTGAGAAGATTGTCCATGCAGTGAATCAAAGTTTTGAGAAGGTACAGGAATCATTTAAGAATGTTGATCATTATATTGTTGACGAATTCAGCAGAATTGAGCATGTTACGGACTTATTCGCAAACATTGATCAGGAGGCAGAAAGTATAGCGAAAATCTCTGAAGAACATACAGATGCAACAGGGGAGCTACTGGCAACCTTACAAGAACATAATTCAAGCATTGAAAATATGAATCATGTTATGCAAGACATTAAGGATTCTAGCGAAAGTCTACAGGCTGCAATTATTGTATGATAACACCAAAAAGTTGTTTCTCCTAATGAATTCACATAGTATACCATTTTTGCTTTAATAAGTAGTTAGAAGGGGAATTTTCATGAATATGAAAAGTCCCCTTTAATTATTTTATTTGCTGCTCTTCTATTCATTAGTCAGATTATCGGTTTTATTCATTTTTGACCATATGAAAAATCCATAGCAGGCATTAAGAAGATAAACAGCCCACATGGTTGTCATAATCCAGTCTTTGGCAATAATCCACATAATTACCGTAATGACATCCACAATAATCCAAAGAAGCCACTGTTCCCGATAACGTAGAACCATCAGTGCATTTGCAAAGAGTGAAAAGGTGGTACTTGCACTATCAAGCCACGGCTCGTTTCCTCTAAGTTTTGAAAGAAGGATCTGATAAAGCCAGATACAAACTGCAGAAATGGAAAGAAATATAACGGTGAGCAATGGGGTCATCTTTTTACATTTTACAGCTTCCTTTTCTTCATTATAGTGCTTATTCCAAAAGTACATACCTATAAACTGTGTAGGAAGATAATAAAAGGCGTTTAACATTACTTCACCATAATATTTATTGATCCATGCAATAACCACATAAGCAATAATATTGGCAAAGCCCCAATAATATTGAGACTTTTTGCCTGCCGCACAAAGAACGACACATAGTATGCCACATACCGCAGCAATAGAATTTATGAGGATATACCACCATGGGTTTTGCATGTCAATGGTAGCAAAATAAATCGTAAAACCTATAACCATGAGCACCTCAAACCACTGAAAAGGGGTAAGATAAGTACGTATTTTTTTAATGATTTCCATGATTTGCACCTGATTTCAATAAATTGTCAATAAGTTCAACTGCTTTTTCAAAACGCTGTTGATAGTTACCACTGATGGTCTCAAAATGAAAACCATGCTCAGTATATATTTGTTTAATACGATTGCTATATTTTTCTCTATCTGCAGCAATAACTTCGCTTCTATCTCCATCTTGTACAAATGCAACGTCAGGCTCAAGAAAAAGGATGAGGTCATAGCTGTTAAGCTGAGCAATAGCATCTGCAAGCAAAGAATTCTTTTCTTTATTTTTGTCATCAAGAAAATCTATGTAAAAGCGTGTAATAAGGCAATCGGTATCTTCAAATAGAATACGGTTACTAAGCTTAAGTGCTTCTATTTCCCTAGTTTTATGTTGCAATAGGATGTCTGTAAAATCATCTGGAATCATCAGCAAATCTGTACCAGAACGCTCAGAAATATCCCTTCCAACCTCTTCTAAGTAATTGGTATTATAGTAGTTGGCAAGATTGATAGTAAGGGTCGACTTGCCTGTACTTTCCCCACCAATAAGCAGTACTTTTTTTACATAATACGGCTTAACTATATTGGGTAGCCAGTCAAAGTGACCATAAATATCCTCCCTAATTTTTGTAGAGGATATAGCGTTACGCTCAATAATTTTTAACTCAGCTTCTGGGTAGCATTTGGACCAAAAACTATTTTGATCATAATCACTGCCACAAAAAACAACATCTATTTTTTCTTTAGCAAATTCTTTGACATGCTCAGCATCACGTTGCCAGTATTCTTCCGTATAATCAGCTTTACTCTTTGCCTTATCTTCTAAAATGAATAGACGCACGTTGCTAAGATGCTTTGTAAGCTGATAAAGCCATCTATAGCGGACTCTAACATCTATTTCATCACGATGTTTGCCTGCACTTATCACAATGATAAGCATTTCACACTGATTAGCTGCTTCAATAATACAACGAACATGCCCAAGATGTAATGGATTAAAGCTTCCTCCATACATACCACAATGATAAGTCATTTTCTACCTCCTCTAATTGAACGGATTATAGCCCTTATTTTTTAGAATAGTAATATATTTTTATGACTAAGTCAACAAAATTATGAAATTTGTTTTTACCAATATGTTCACTAAGACAAGACAAAAGCTACATAAAAAAAGTGGACATTAAGTCCTATAAATGCCCTCATTATGTTCCGTGTAGTCATTAGATATAATAAAGAAGTAAAAGCAAACAACACACAAAATACAGGGGGTAGCAAATATGAAGAAATTTATTACAACATTATTAGCAGCATCCTTAATGATTGCAGGAACTGCTGGATGTGCACAAAAACAAGCACAAACACCAAAGACTGATGCACCAGCAGAAACAAAGGTTGCACAGGCACCAGCAAAAGATAAACAAATAACAATACTTTTTGGATTCCAAGACCTTGAAACAGAGTTCTGGGTAGCTGGGCATCAAGCAATCATTGAAGCATTAGAAGCGAAAGGTGTAAAAGTTATTGAGAAAAATGCAAATGAAGATGCGAACAGACAGTTAGAGCAAGTTAAAGATGGCATTGCACAAGGCGTAGATGGCATTATCATTATTCCTCAAGATGGAGAGAGTGCAGTGACTATTGCAGGAGAAGCAAACAAAGCAGGAATCCCAATAGGCGTATTTAACCGTCCACTTACTAACAGAGACAATAAAGCAATTGTAGCTGTTGCTGATAATGAAATTATCGCAGAACAAGCAGTTGAACATATGGCTCAAGAAGCTAAAAAATTAGGTAGAAAAGTAACACCACTCATCATGGTAGGTGACTTAGGTGACCCTAATGCTATAGCACGTAAACAAGGTTTTTATAATGTCATTGAAAAATATCCAGACTTATTTAATGACGTTATTGAAGTCCCTACAAAATGGGATGCAGCTACAGGACTTGCTAACTTACAAAGTGCTATGCAGGCAAATCCTGATGTAGATTTCTTATTTACTTCTTCAGACTTCTTATTCCCACAAATTAAAGCAGTTCTTGAACCACTCGGAAAATGGAAAAAGATTGGTGAAGAAGGCCATGTGATCATGGGAGGCTTAGACGGAGACTCAACAGCAGGAAGATTAATTGATGAAGGTTATGTTGACGCAACAGGCGTACAAGATGTTTATTTCGAAGCACAATCTATTTTAGATGAAATATTAAAAGCAATTGAATCAGGAGAAAAAACACCTGATAAATGGGTTGAAGATCCAGGTTTTGCTTTAACACAAGCAAACTTAAAAGAAAGACGTATGGATATGTGGGGCAATAAAGTCCGCGAAGATTTAAAATAGTCTAATAAGATGATTGCTCATAGATAGGAGAGTAAAGCACAGCTTTTATCTCTCCTATTTTTTATCAATAAAAAGTTTGGGTGACAGGAGGGATAGTTTTGAAAAATACGTTAAAAAAGATGTTCGTATCAGAGTATTTTATTCTTTATCTGAGTTTAGCATATTTCTTAGTACTTGTTCCGTTTGTTCCTGGCCTAGCATCAGGGGCTAATATATTAAATTTATTATCAAATATGTGGCCAATGCTCGCTATAGCTATTGGACAGACCATTGTACTTATTATTGCAGGAATTGATTTATCACAGACAGCAACTCTAGGGCTTACAAGTATTGTTGGGACCATGATGATGTCAACAGGACTAAATCCAGCACTATTTGAAAATTCTCCTATGTGGGGATGGTTTATTACTGAAAATGGAGGATTCATAGCAAGAAGTAGTATGGCAATACCTGTTTCTATTGTTGCCATGCTTTTAGTAGGAACGATGATAGGATTTTTTAATGGGGTTGCCATTTCAAAATTTAAGATTACAGCCTTTATGGTAACACTTGTTTCACAAATGCTTTTTGGAGCATTAGCAATTTATCTAAGTACTTCACAAAACGTAATGAACCTTCCAAAAGCATTTAATGCAATAGGTTCAGAGGGAATAGGGATTATACCTTTTTCACTTATGATTACAGCAGTACTTGCAATAGCTGCACATATTATCCTTGGTAATACAGTGCTTGGAAGATGGCTTTATTCAACAGGAACAAACATGAAGGCTTCTGTAGTATCTGGCGTTCCTACAGATAAGGTAGTCATCTTTGCCTATATGTTTAGTGGGTTTTGTGCATCTGTAGGAGCAATCATATATTCATCAAGACTTAGCATGGGAAGACCAACTCTTGGAGACAACATGTTAATGGATATTATAGGAGCAACTGTCATCGGCGGAACAAGTATGTTTGGAGGAAAAGGAAAGATATTATGGACAGTATTTGGCGTGTTCTTCTTTGCACTTCTTGCCAACACATTAAACTTACTGAATCTATCTTACTTTACCATCAATATAGTAAAGGGAGCAGTTATTGTGGTTGCAGCATTTATAGACGTTACACGAACACGTATTATTGCAAAAGGTATTTAACTTAAGGAGGTGAAACAATGTCCAAAGCATTACTAGAACTAACAAATATTAGTAAGAGTTTTTTTGGTATTTCAGCACTAAAAGATGTAGAGTTTGCAGTAAATGCAGGCGAAGTTATCAGCTTAATTGGTGAAAATGGGGCAGGAAAGTCCACACTGATGAATATTATTGGAGGCGTTTTAAAACCAGACAGTGGGCAGATGCAAATCAAACAAACTGTATACGAGCCAAGCACACCAATGGATGCTGCTTCAGCAGGTATTGAGTTTATCCATCAAGAGTTAAACCTTTTCCCAAATTTAAGCATTGCAGACAATATGTTTATTACAAAATTTCCGAAACTAACAAAGACACCAATTATCGACAAAGCCAATATAAGAGAGCATACAAAGAAGATGCTTGAGGCGGTTTCTCTAAATATATCCCCAGATACATTAGTTGAAAAGCTTTCACCAGGAGAAAGGCAGCTTGTTGAGATTGCTAAAGCAATTAGCTCTGATCCACAAATTCTTATATTTGATGAGCCAACAACATCCCTTACAGCAAAAGAAACTGAGCGTTTATTTGAGATTATAGAGGGATTAAAAACTAATGGAAAGGCAATTATTTATATTTCTCATATCTTAGCAGATGTAATGAAATTATCAGACAAGATAGTAGTCTTAAGAGATGGGCAAGTTACAGATAAAGGACTTATCAGTGATTTTACAATCGATAGAATGATTGGTTCTATGATAGGAAGGGACATCAAACAGCTTTATCCAGAAAGAAAATCAAAGCCTACTGATAAAGTTGCCTTAAAATTAGATAAAGTATCACAGCCAGGTATTGTGAATGATATAAGCTTTGCTCTGAATAAAGGCGAAGTTTTAGGCGTGTTTGGACTTATGGGTTCTGGAAGAAGTGAGCTTGCACGAATCATATTTGGACTTGATCCTCATGAAACAGGAACCATTAGTATTGGCATGGATAAGATATGTGGTATCTCACCAGAAAATAGCATTAAAAATAAGCTGGCATTTGTTACAGAAAATAGAAGAGAAGAAGGGTTACTTATGGACGCAGCTATAGCTGAAAATATAGGACTTATTTCTCTAAAGAAATATGCAACAAAGGTGACCAAGATTATTAAAAAGTCTACTCTTTATACGGAAGTGAGAAAAATTGGGGAACTTCTTAAACTAAAAAGTGGGGATGTTGCAAAATATCCGCCAAAAAGCTTAAGTGGTGGGAACCAGCAAAAGGTAGTTATAGGAAAATGGCTTATGTCAAATCCAGAAGTGCTTATTGTTGATGAGCCAACAAGAGGTATCGATGTCGGTGCTAAATATGAGGTGTATAGTATTATCAACGATTTAGCAGCTTCAGGAACAGGAATCTTAATGATTTCATCTGAACTTGAAGAGCTTATGGGAACCTGTGATAGGATTTTAGTTATGAACAAAGGAGAAGTCATAGCTCAGTTCTCAAAACATGGATTTACCCAAAAAGACATCATGAGGGCTGCCTTTAGGCAAGAAGCTATTTAAATAATCAAGGGAAGAGGAGGTATAAGAATATGAAAGATACCATAAGTAAGTTATTTCTATTGTTATTAAAAAATACACCTATTGTACTTTTTGTAGTCATATTTATATTATTTGGAATACTATCACCAAAGTTTTTTAGCTATACGAACTTTGAAAATATAGCAACACAGGCATCTTATATAGGAATTATAGCTGTAGGTATGACTTTTATACTGCTTACAGGAGGTATTGACTTATCTGTAGGGTCCATTATGTATGTATCTGCATCAACTACAGGTATATTAATTGCTAAAGGACTTCCTATATGGATTGCTTTAAGCTTGTCTCTCGTGATTGGCATTGTATTTGGATACATTAATGCATTTGCTATTGTAAAACTAAAGATTCTCCCATTCGTTGTTACTTTAAGTACTATGGTGGCTGGAAGAGGAATAGGGCTTTCTATTACCCAGTCAAGATCCATCATGTTACCTGAAAGTATTACAAAAATAGGATCTACAAGAATCATTGGCATCCCACTACCAATTATTATTTTTGCACTTGTGGTGGCAACAGCATATATTATTTTAATGAAAACACAGCTAGGCAGGCAAATTTATGCTACTGGAAATGATGTAGAAGCAGCAAAAAAAGCAGGAATTAATACAGATAAGGTTCTCTTTATCGTCTATATTTTAAGTGGATTATTTGCAGCACTTGGAGGAATTATTTCAGTTGCACAGCTAGGAAACATCAATGCAGGTTTTGGAAATGGAGACGAATTTGATGCAATAGCAGCAGCAGTGCTTGGCGGAACAAGTTTATTTGGTGGTGTTGGCGGAGTATTTCCTGGAACAGTTATAGGAACAATTTTAATACAGATGATTCAGGCAGGTCTTGTGTACCTTCAAGTAAATCTTTACATTCAGCCAATTATATCAGCAGGTATTATCTTTTTAGCCGTATTTTTAGATAGTATAAGAGACCAAAAAATTAATAAATTAGAGCGTAGAAAAATTAGAACAGAGAAAGCCTAGTAATCTTTAATACTAAAAAATATACAAATATTTAAACTAAAGGTAGGTGAAAAAGATGAATGCTAGGGAAGCTGAGTTAATACAAGAGATGATACAAGTTGGCAAAGAGATGTATGATAAGGGGCTTCTTATTGGAACGGATGGAAATATTAGCACAAGGATTTCAAATAATGAAGTTTTGATTACGGCTTCAGGTTTTTGCAAAGGTAAGCTGAGGCAAGAACATATTACAAAGGTAGATATGGATGGCAATGTGATAGAAGGTTTGAAACCAGCTAGAGACATTCGGATGCACTTAGCTGTTTATAAAGAGCGACCAGAAACTAAGGCTGTTGTTCATGCACATCCACCTGTCACAACAGGTTTTGCTATGTCAGAAATAAGCTTTGACAAAGTAGCATTACCAGAAGTGTTATTTGCTATTAATTCTATAGGTATAACGGGATATACTACCCCTACTACAATTGAGGTACCTATGGAAGTCACAAGAACACTGCAAAGAGACAAAGAGTGCCTAGCACTTATTTTAGCAAATCACGGGGCATTGACACTAGGAGAAGATGTCTATGATGCATTTTATAAACTAGAAACTCTAGAAATGTTTTTAAAAGCAACCTTGGTAAGCAAACTTATAGGAAACACACGCTATTTAGATAAGGAGCAGCTTGAGAAGGTCAATCTTTTAAAACAAGGAATAGACCCAGATCAAGTAATAAAAGCAAGAAGTCTAGAAGAAAATTAACTTAAGAAAAAGGGATGAGGTATTCATGCAAAAAATAGGAGAAGGTTACCTACTTGGAATAGACTACGGTACAGGAGGAGCTAAGGCTTGCATTATTGATGAAGAAGCGAATATTCTTTCTTATGCATTTAGAGAATATCCAATTTTGACAAATAAATATGGATTTTCAGAGCATGAGGTAAAAAGATATTGGCCTGTAGCTTGTGAAATGATCAAGGAATGTATCGAAAAAGCAAAAATAAGCCCCCAAGATATCAAAGGAATTGGGACATCATCAGCACTACCTTCTATTGTATTCGTTGATAAAGAGCAGCAATATATCAATAATGCATATAACCTTATGGATAAAAGAGCCATAAAAGAGGAGCAGTGGCTAAAAGAAAATATAGGAGTCAAAGAAATATTCGAAATATCAGGAAACAGAGTTGAAGATCATCCTTCAATTGTCAATCTGCTATGGGAAAGAAATAACAGACCTGAAGATTTTAATCGTATTGATAAAG
>JAEYPM010000103.1 GCA_023410675.1 Bacillota bacterium
CTTCAAGAGTGAGTTGTTGAACATGATTTTTGCGAAACATAGGTGTTCCCCCTTCGAAATTTTTTCTTTAATTGTACCATATTTACACGTACCTTTAAAAACTAACCTTTTTGTGGGCTAATCATAATAAATAATTACATATAATCATTTGCCTAGCATACCAATTAATTTGGGTCTTGCTAGGTTTTTTGACGTGAATTAAATCAATTGATGAAATGACTTAAATAAATAAAAATTTTATGAATATGGAAAGTAAGCTTTACAAAAAACTAAAGGCGGTGTTTGTATTGTGCGTAATAGGCTAGAAGAGTTAAGAAAAGAGCTTGGGATAAAACAAGAAGAACTTGCTGAGGCATTAGAGGTCTCAAGGCAAACGATAGGGTCACTTGAAAACGGACGCTATAACCCATCCATTATTTTAGCATTTAAAATTGCTCGTTATTTCAGCAAATCTATAGAAGAAATATTTATTTATGAGGAGGAAGTATTATGAAGAAGTTTAAAAAGAATATCATTTGGTTAATTTTTATAGGTTTAGCAGGGTTAGCACTTTTGGCTGTTGGTATATTTAGGGGTGATGGTACTTATGATAGCACAACTTCAGGTTTTGCTGCTGGTCTAATTGCAGTTTCCATTATTAAGTTTCTTCAGTTTTATCGTATGTCAAAGGATCCAGCACTACTAAAAAAACATGAGATTGAGCAAAAAGAAGAACGACTTATTGCACTGGCATATAAAAGCGGACATTCAGCTTTAATGCTCAGTTTGATAGCTGAAGGCATTGCAATATTTGTATCCATTTTACTCGGTAAGAGTACATTAGTAACGATTTTATCAAGCCTTGCATGCCTTCAAACTTTTGCCTATCTCATCTTCTATTATTACTATAGCAAAAAGTACTAGGTAGCTATTTTACAAGGGTAAAGGTATCATCTACAAGGACAAAAGTGTCTTCTAGGTTTTTGGTGAGATAAACTTTTTTATCTTTTGTTATGAAAACAGCTTCAACATCTTTTAAGGGATCTACAAACCTCATACCTTCTTCTAATCCTTTAGAAAATACAGTTGTAGATAGGGCATCTCCATCTATAGAGGTTTTAGAGATAATGGTAACACTTGCTAGTTCATTTTCAAAAGGATAGCCTGTATAAGGACTTAGCATATGATGATACTTTTTACCTCCTTCTTCTAAGTAGCGCTCATAGATACCGGAAGTAACAATAGATTGATCACTTAGTGGAATAGCTCCAATAGCTGTTCCACGAGGATTAAATGGATCTTGTACACCAATTTTCCATAAGGAGCCATCTGGCTTGGTACCAAGTGCAAAGATATTGCCTCCTATATCAACAAGAGCATGGTTAATGTCATTTTGCTTCAGTATTTTTACAACTTCATCAGTAGCATAACCTTTTGCAATGCCTCCTAAATCGATCATCATGTCCTTGGATTTTAAGAATACTGTAGATTTATTTTTATCTATTTCAAGATTCTTATAGCCCACAAGGCTAAGTTTGGCATCTATTTCTTCCTTAGCTGGAACCCGTGCATTAGGAAAACCGATGTTCCAAAGTTTGACGATAGGACCAATAGTAATATCAAATGAGCCATTGCTTAGCGTACTATACTCTAAGCTTTTGCTTATTATGAATAGGGTTTGATTATCTACATTAACAGGTGCTATACCAGAATTTTTATTGATGGTACCGATTAAGGTACTTGATTTATTAATACTTAAGGTATCTTCCAAGCCCCTTAGTTTATTAAAGGCTTTGTTTAAGATATCATTTTCTTTATGATCATAAAGTGATATTGTAGCAGCAGTTCCAAGAACAAATTCTGTCCTTCGTAAAGGAGCATCTTCTAAAGGAGTTTCCTCTTTAGGCACAGAATGAGAGAAGCAACTAGAAAAGGCTAGCAAGAAAACGAGCAGTAAAATAAATAGTAAAGTAACTCTATAACTATATTTTTTCATCTTTATTTTTATCCTTCCTCCTGTATTTTGTTATTTATCTAATATATAATTCTTATAAGATATTCCCTTTATGATGTAAAATAACTATAATGTATAGAGAAAGAGCTAAAGGAAAGGTGGCAAGCAAAGTGGTGAAGAAATGGGACATAATAATAATTGCTTTGCTCATTATTGTATCCTTTATACCCTATACTATTTTTAGAACTTTTATTTTAAAAGATACGCATATAGTATATGCGAAAATAACCGTAGACGGCAAGAACTATGATAAGATTAAATTAACAGGGCATAAGGGAAAAGAAGAATTTGTGATACAAACAGAAGCAGGCTATAATAAAGTTATTATAGAGGAAGAAAAAATAGGGATTATTGAAGCAGATTGCCCAGATAAAGTATGCATTAGGCCAGGTTTCATATCAAAGCCTGGACAGTCACTGATTTGCCTACCGCATAAGTTATCCATTAGTATAGAAGGAAATGCAGATGAAGAAAATGAGATTGATATTATGGTGTATTAGTTTGCTAGGTGGTGTATTAAACTGAAAAAAATACAAAAGTTAATATATATGTCATTATTAGTAGCAATGGCATTAGTCTTGCATATGATAGAACAAATGCTTCCCATCCCCATGATTACGCCAGGTGCGAAATTAGGACTTGCAAATTTAATTACTGTGTTAGCTTTATATACCTTAACGAAAAAAGAGACATTTATGGTGGTGATACTTCGTTCGACTATGGCAGCAATATTTGCTGGAGGAGCTTCTGGATGGATGTATAGTATGGCAGGTGCCATACTAAGTTTTGTAGTAATGTGTTTTGTTAAGGAAATAGGTAAAGATCACGTGAGTATGATTGGTGTTAGTGCATCAGGAGCAGTTTTTCACAACATAGGGCAACTTATAGTTGCAGTATTTGTTCTTCAAAATTTTGGCGTTATGCTTTATTTACCTATACTGACTGTTTCGGGCATTGGAACAGGTATTTTTATTGGACTGACTACGCATTACACAAAGACACATATGGATAGACTGAGTTTTTTTAGAAATAGGATATAATTTAGGAGGAAATGAAAATGAAGGATTTGATTATTATTGGCGGCGGACCAGCAGGGCTTAGTGCAGCTATTTACGCAGGAAGGGCAAAGCTTGATGCAATCTTGTTTGAAGGGACATTTCACGGAGGACAAATGATTAATACAGGTGAGGTAGAAAATTATCCAGCAATGTTTGATATAACAGGACCAGAGTTATCCATGAAAATGCATGAGCACGCACAAAAATTTGGTGTAAAGATGATTCAAGAATTGATCATAGACCTCCAGTTAGAAGGACCAGTTAAAAAGGTCATAACCAATGCAAATACCTATGAAGCAAAAACGATTATTCTTGCTATGGGTGCAAAACCTAAAGAGTTAGGCGTAGAAGGAGAAAAATCTCTTTGGGGCAAAGGCGTTTCGTATTGTGCTATTTGCGACGGAGGATTTTTTAGAGAGAAAAATGTTGCTGTAGTTGGCGGAGGTGACACAGCAGTTGAAGATGCCCTTTATTTATCTAAAATTGCTCAAAAGGTATATTTGATTCATAGGAGAAATGAGCTAAGAGCTGCAAAGGTGCTCCAAGAAAAATTATTTCAGTCACAAGTAGAAATACTATGGGATACAGCAGTGTCTAAGCTGCATGCTGAGATGTTCTTAAAAGGAATAGAAGTAGAAAACAAAAATACGAAAGAAAAGACAGTTATGGATCTAGATGGGTTATTTATTGCAGTGGGCAGTAATCCAACCACCGAACTTGTAAAAGGCAAATTAGAGCTTGATGAAGGGAACTATATCTTAGCAGGTGAAGATTGTAAAACAAGTATACCAGGCGTTTTTGCAGCGGGAGATATAAGAAAAAAAGAGCTTAGACAAATAATAACAGCTGCAGCAGATGGTGCTGTCAGTGTCTACCAAGCTGAAAAATATATCTTAGAAAACTAAGAGGCTAATAAAAGGACTTTAAGCTTGCTGCCCTTATTTCTTTCCAGTAAGGTAATAAACAGCAAGCTGAGTTCTATGAGATAACCCTGTTTTATCTAAAATATTACTGATATGATTTTTAACAGTTCCTTCGCTAATATAGAGTTTTGAAGCAATATCTTTGTTAGAAAGACCATTTGCAATTTCGGTAATGACTTCATATTCTTTAGGTGTAAGGGAGCTTTTGTCAAAGTCTGAACTTTGCATATTTGTCTTGTGTTTGATTTTCTCAAATACAGTTTCATCTAAGACATTGCCACCAATATGAATGGCTTTAACCATTTGCTTAATCTTATCAGGCGTATGATTTTTAATAAGATATCCTTTTGCACCATTTAAAAGTGCATTATCTATTAATTCATCATCATCAAAAGTCGTTAGAACAAGGACTTTTCCAAGACCTCTTGAAGTTATTTCCTTTGTAGCTTCTATTCCATCCATTTCAGGCATTTGGATATCCATAAGAAGTACATCTACCTGATTATTTGCTGCAAGCGTAACAGCCTCTAAGCCATTTTTAGCTGTTCCTATCACATGAAAGTCTTCATCAAGTTCAAAGATGACCCTAAGTCCATCCCTTACAAAATCGCTATCATCAGCGATAACTATTTTAATTGGATCCAAGCTTTTCACACTCCTTTATTCATAGTACTGTCATGATTCGTTGGAATGACCATTATTATTTCAAACCCAAGCTCTGCATTTATAGAAAGGGTACCCCCTAAAGTTATGATTCTATCTCTCATTCCAGAAATGCCCATGCCTTCATTGATATTTGTGCAGCCATTGCCATCATCTTTTATGGTGCAGCGCACAAATTTATTGTAAATAAATATTCCTATGTGCATGGAATGGCACCTAGAGTACTTAAGAGCGTTAGAAAAGGCTTCAATAATATTATCAAGAAGCAAAGGCCATATAGTTTGAGGGACTGTTTTGATATCTCCCTCACAGATAAAAGAGGTTTCAATACCATATTTAGCTTGAAACTCTGCACAAAATTTTTTGATATGAACAAGCTCAATTTCAGAAGTATGGGGCTTTTCTTTTCTTAATATTTCCCTAATCTCATCCATACTGTTTCTTAGGCTTAAAATAACTTCAGTGACAATTTTCTTGCTTTGTTCGGGGTTCTTATCTATAAGAAGCTTACAAGCTTCTAGCTGAAAAATTGAACCATTAATACTATGACCAATTTTATCATGTAGATCTTGAGAGAGCTTACTTTTTTCTTGCAAACGCTTATTTTTGTAGATAAGAGAAAATTTCTCTAATTCATTTTTATGACTGATACTTTGCTTATCCATAGAGTTTTTAAGTAAGAGTTCTTGATTAGCTAAATCCTTTAGAAAGAACTGATACTTTTTGATGATCAAATAGTGTTGATAGTAAAGACAGATACAAGCTATAGAAAGCATAATATAGACATACTGATTATGGGGATAAACCATGTTGCCAAGTAAAATACTGGGATACATAATAGGGTGCACTTTAAAATGCCCCATAATGTCTAATAAAGTAAAAGGAAGAAACAAGTAAAAAATTGGGTCCACCCACATAATGGCAGAAAGAGTTATTATAATACTAAACACACCGATCAATATTTTAACCTTTGGACGATTCACTAGTTCATAACTTGTTAAGCATCCTGCAAGAACGAGCCATAAAGCTATTAAAAGTCCTTGGAAGGGGATATCTGTATTAGTATTTAATACAAGAGAATAGATGAGTAATAGAATGACTAATATGATTTTTGTTAGAGCAAAGTAGGTATTACGTAATCTATTTTCCATATTTCCTCCCAAGTTACTAAAATCTTTTTAAGATATATTGGACTATTCTTATTTTTCCATACCCTATTATATAACTTGTAAAGCAATTATGCACTATACTCCAGTAGAATATTTATTATTTATTTTGTAGCCTAAAAGTGTAAGAGAAATGAAAAACACCATAAAACCAAATGTTACAGCAAAGTAAAGGTAAAGTGCATTTGTATTACCTAGTGTGAGTTGGTCTGCAGTATAGATAAACCATCTCTGAGGAAATAATAAAGCAATATTTTGCATCCATTTAGGAGATACCTCTATTGGAAAGTACAAGCCAGAGAGCATACTGCTCAGCACAATCATACAAAAGGCAAAATAGTTAATTTTCTCAATACTGTTAAGGCAAACACCAAGGCAAATGCTCATACTAAGAAAAACAAGGCCTAGTCCTAAAATAAGAAGTCCAATTTGTGCTAAAGAAATGTCAAGTGATGAGTGTGTTAAGGTCTTTATGGCTATCACCATAACAAGGGTTTGTATAACTAAAGAAATGACACCTAAAGATAATTTTGCACCGATGTAAGTTATAGGACGTGTGCGGCTAAGTGTGATTCTTTTAAATACAAGATTATCTTTTTCAGTTATAAAGAGACCTACAATGCTATTTGCTCCAAATACAATGGCAGCACATATAATAGCAATAAAGTATCTTAACGTCTGAACTTCAGGAGAAGTGCGGTAAGTTAGCATATTTGATGAAGGATCTAACATCACGACTTCTTTTTTTGTTTGATTCATATTAGCTGAGCCTAATAAATCATAAAATATCTTGCTATCTCCTCTAGAAGCACTAGAGAACCAATAAAATCGTGACAAAATAGATTGAAGAGTTACATTAAGTATTTTTAGGCGCTCATCGTTTCCACGGTCATAGAGGGTAACAAGGTTTTTGGTTTCACCCGCAAGTATCCTATTCTCAAAATCACTTGGGATATAAATAAAAGCACGGATAGTTGAACGATTAGCTGTTTCAGTAAAGAAGGTATTAGGATCCTTGGAAGATAGAATACTATCTTCTTTACACTCAATAGCTAAACTTTCATTACTACTTAATCTTTCAATCATAGTTTGTGAGAGTTTACTTTTGGATGCATCAATAATTAATACAGATAATTTTGTTTGTGCTGTTACTTCATTTGAATTTACAGGAATATTTAATACAAGAGTAGCCAGCACTGGTATGAAAAAGAGTAAGAAGAATGTAAATTTACTTCTTAAAAGAAGTTTTAGGTTAGCTTTTAACATAATTTTATATGAGTTCATTTTTGTACCCCCTAACTTTTGAATAAATGATACCAATTATAAGTGATAAGCCTATAACACTCATCAGTAGAATCACAGTTTTATTGAAATAAGTACTGCTCCCATTTATAGAAAGTTCAACAAGGGTTCGATTAATATAATACAAAGGAGAGTATTTAGCGAGATTATCACCTGCTGGATTATAGATATATGTTTGGAAAGAACCACCAGTAAACCCAAAGATAAATGAAGCAACATAAGTCCCTATATTGACCAAAGAAACATTTTTTATGATAAAACTAATAGTGGTTCCAAAAGCACTAATAGCAAGGACTTCAAGTAGTAGTATGCTAAAAGATAAGAGTGGAGATGATCCCCAATTTACTTTTAGAAGAAGGGTAGACACAGTAAGTGCAATACCAACTTGAAAACATAGGCAACAAGCTGTAGGAATAAAACGTCCAAAAAATAGAGTAGTTGCATTAGCTTTTGATAGAGCTATTCTATGGACAATATCATTTTTCCTTTCAGAAATTGCAAGAGTTAGGCATGAAGCGATGCCGAACCATATAATAAATACGATCTGAACAATACCATAATAATCCCTAGCTGATGGGATAGGATCAGCATTTAGCTTCGATGTAAGAATAAGTTCATTTGGAAGTTCTATAGACCCTTCCATTGCTTCTATAGCAGCAGAAGATAGAAACTTACTATATGCTGGGCTAAGAAGCTCATTGATTCCATCATAAAGATAAAGTCCTTCGTCAAGTGCAGTTTCAACAATGATTGTATTAATATCTAAGCCTTCATTTTTGTAGAGCGTATATTTTTCATCATCTAAAGTTACATAGCAAGCAATTTTCTTATTTTCTAATGCATCTAATCCAACTTCCTTTGTCATGGCTACAAAAACAATAGGCATTTCCTGTACCTTTCCTTTGAATACTTCAAAAAAGGATTCTATTTTAGAGCCTTTTTCAATACTATAGCCTACCTCAAAGGGCTCAAGGACAAAATTACTTTGAAGATCCAGTGAAAGTGCATTTGATAAAATAGTAATAAGAAGAATAGGGAAAATAGTAAACATTAGAGCTCCAATTTTATTTCTTAAAAGAAGTTTAAAGTTGTTTTTAATGAGTGTAAGAAGCATATTAGAATCCCTCCCCACCATAATCTCTTAGGCTTTTTCCAGTCAAGCTAAGAAATACTTCTTCTAAAGACATATTTGGGTTATCTGATGATACCAATGAAACAAGCTCTTGTTTTGTACCAAGGGCAATAATCTTTCCACTATCCATGATTGCGATTCGGTTGCAAAGTAGTTCAATTTCTTCCATATAGTGACTCGTATAAAGGATGGTGGTACCTTGTTTATTCAGAAGTTTTATTCTTTCTAATATGAAATTTCTAGACTGAGGATCGATACCAACTGTAGGCTCATCAAAAATAAGAAGATCAGGGTTATGACCTAATGCACAGGCAATGTTTAATCTTCTTTTCATACCCCCTGAAAAGGTTTTTGCAAAACTATTTCTATGATCTGTAAGACCAACAAATGCTAATGCATGATTGATGGCTTCTTTAAGAGCCTTACCTTTAAGTCCATATAAACCTGCAAATAGCTCTATATTTTCCCATGCCTTAAGGTCACCATGAATGGCTAATTCTTGTGGAATAAGGCCAAGCCTTTCTTTGATTTCCTTCATATTATTTTTTGTGTTAAGACCAAATACAGATATATCACCAGCTGTTGGCCTAATAAGTGATGTAATAAGATTGATTGTTGTACTTTTTCCTGCACCATTAGGGCCTAAGAGTCCAAAAACTTCACCTTTATTAATTGTTAAGTTGAGATGATCTACAACAGCTTTTTGCTCATATTTTTTAGTTAATCCTTTAATTTCTATTATGGTTTGATTCATACAAACACCTCCTGAAATAAATAATACGCTTTTAGGAAGTCCTTTGTAAGTGTCAAAAGACCTAATCACCCATGACAAAAGTCATGGATCATTAGGCCTTTTAGGTAAACACTAAGAAAAACAATTATCTTAAGCAAATGGATTCAATCTCTACTTTTGCACCAAGTGGCAATGCTGCTACTTGAAAGCATGAACGAGCAGGGAAAGGGGCATTAAAATAATCTTTATAAATCTCATTAACAGCAGCAAAATCTGCCATATCTGTAATAAAAACAGTTGTCTTTACTACATTGTCAAAAGAAAGTCCTGCTTCTTCCAAGATTCCTTTTATATTTTTAAATACTTGCACTGTCTGTTCTTTAATATCATCAGATACAAGTTTGCCTGTTGCTGGATCTATTGGAATTTGACCAGATGTAAATACAAAGGGTGATGCATCTATTGCTTGAGAATATGGGCCAATAGCCTTAGGTGCGTTATTTGTTACAATTTCTTTTTTGTTCATATAAATACCTTCCTTATTATGATATAATTTGTAATGCTAAGTTTATTTCTTATTTTTACATAATAAATAATAGCAAGGACACTCAATAAAAACAAGGGTCAATTTCATCTAAAAAAGTATTATTTGAGCGATAAATAGGGTATTAGGAAAATTTTCCACAAATATTTAGAGAATATGGGGTGTAATTGTTTAGATAAATAGTATATAATTTAATTTATCATGTCAGTTTAATGAAATCTACATATATAGAATTCACATTTTGAACAAAAGTGATATTTGTGTGTTTATATGATTTTTATAGATAAGAGGTTATAAGAATATGTATGTAAAGCCCGGTTATAGTAGTAAAAAGCCTAATATATTTTTGAAAATAGCATATGTTCTTGCTATACTTGTTATGATCATTACGATTGCCTTAGCTGCAAGCTATTATTATGCCTATACGCAATTAAATAATCTTACTGAAACAACACAAATTATCAAAGTAGAGAGCGAAACCTTGCAGCAAAAGACATTAGAATTAGAAAAAGAAATAGAATCAAGTAAAAGAAAAAAAGAAGACTTAGAAAAGGATTTACTTCTAATAAAGCCGATAGAAATACCAGAAGGTTTTATGGATGAACAGTGAAAATAGACTATTAGTGGGAATGGTGACTTAAATTGATGTATAAGAAAACAGGAAATGGTATTATTATAAAGCTGGTTTTTTTCGCAACGGCATTAATTTTTTCAGCAATATCAGTGTATCTTGCAATGGAATTAAAAGTAAAAATAGAGGATATTAACTTATCCCATCAAGAAATAGCAAGACTCGAAGAAGAAAAAAATAATTTGCAAAAAAAATTAGAAGCTCTTGAGACAGATAATAATAAATCAAAGAAGGAATTAGAAAACCTTGAAAAAGAGATAAATGACATTAAAAGGAGCAATCCTCAGTGGGAAAACATACTTAATGCAAAAGGAGATAAGATTGCCTATTTGACTTTTGATGATGGACCGAGTAAGAATACAGTTAAAATTTTAGATTTTTTAAAGCTGAATAATATTAAAGCAACCTTTTTTGTGATTTATTATGAAAACAGCGATGATATTTATAAAAGAATTGTAGATGAAGGGCATACACTTGCTATTCATTCTATGACACATAACTACAGTGCGATTTATCGAAATACAAATACTTTTATGCAAGATATTGAGAAATTATCAAACCACTTATTTAGTGTAACAGGCGTGAAACCTAATGTTTTTAGGTTTCCAGGAGGCTCTAACAATAGAATAAGTATTAGGTATGGTGGGCACAATCTTATGAACCAAATTATACCTAAAGTTGAAGAGGCAGGGTATACGTATTTTGACTGGAATGTAGACTCTAGAGATGCAGACAAGAATGTGCAAGATAAAGAAGTGATAGTACAGTCTGTTTTAGAAGGGGCTAAAGACAAAACAAGTGCCATTATTCTTATGCATGATGCAGCCCCTAAGACGACTACAGTAGAGGCACTTCCAGAAGTTATTGAAGGGTTAAGAGCACAAGGATTTTTATTTGAACAATTAACGCCAAATTCGCCACTTGTTCAGTTTCAATAACTATAAATGAATATAGAGAAAAGCCACAAGCAGTGCTTGTGGCTTTTCAACTTAGCTCATTGTTGTTCTGAACATTTAAGCATACAAAGTATTAAGCCACTAAGTCTGATGGCTCAATACCTAAACAGTATAACAAGAATATAATGACGAACTATGTCGAAAAAGTGAACATTTTGTAAACTGAATCTAAATCAATAATCTAAAGTAAACCTACTTGCAAGTATGGAAGTGTGTCGTGTATAATAAGCTAAACACCATGTGTAATTAAAAGATGTGGGGAGGAGGATGCTTATGGAATCTCCAATTACCGCACTAGGATTTTCAGGTATAGATAAAGAGTATAAGCTAGAAGAAATAGTAGGAGAAATACTTGATTCACCAACGAAACAGATGGCTACAAAGCTTCAAAAAAAAGGTATAGTAGCAGAATATTATAAGCAATTTGATGAAGATGTCTATATGATGGTAAGAATAGTGGTTGAAGCAAAAGCAAAAGAAACAAAAATAGAAGTAGAGCAATGTGAGCCTTATGTAGACACTGCAAATACATTAGACGTAGAAGAGGTCATGGTAGAATGTGTTGATGATAACTATACATACTATGTTATCTGCGAAGAAAAAGAAACTGGAATGCAACTTATATTTTGGTTACAAAATGTAGTTGAGTATCTGGATAATGAAGAGGTTAATTATAAGTATAACAAGATACATGTAGTAGGGCTAGCTATGGAGGGAACCATCATACTACCTATAGAAAAGGATGAAGATGACGAAACTTTTGAAAGAGAGGAAAGAGAAAAACTTAAGGTTATTCTTCAAAAAATTAGAGATGGTGATGAAGAAGCGAGACATCTTTTAGAAGAGGAAGAAAAGGAACTTGATGAACAGCTAAAAGAGCGCCTTAAAGAAGAAGACTTTCTATCTATTATGAGTGGTTATTTTATTCCGACTACATTAGTGGATGCAACTTATGCTATACTGGGAGAAATTAAGCATATTAGTAAAAGGAAAAATAGTAAGACCGATGAAGAGATGTATCTTTTTACACTCAATGTTAATGATATGGATTTAGAAATTATGATTAATGAAAAACTGTTAGTGGGTATACCAAGTGTAGGGATGCGTTTTATGGGAACATGTTGGCTACAAGGCACTTTAGACATGGGCTAAAGTAAAAGGCACTGCATAAATACTTGACGAATAGTTGATAAAGTCGTAATATATAAGTACGTCTTTAAATTTGTCCATGGGGATCCCGTGGACAAATTTAGTGTTGTGTAAGAAGATAATATGTTTCCGTAGCTCAGAAGGATAGAGCGACCGCCTCCTAAGCGGTAGGCCGTGGGTTCAATTCCCGCCGGGAACATCACAAGTCATACCGAAGACCATTGTTTAAGGGTTTTCGGTTTTTGTTATATTCGGATTTGTTTTATAGAGCCTTGAGTTTGTATTAAAGGATGGGGGAATGAAGGATGAAGGATTTTAAAGAATTGCTAGATGAACCGCAGTACAATTTTTTAAAGTCACATGAGCGGCTTGGAAGACGTATTATGCTACTAGGACTGGGTGGCAGTTATGCCTATGGAACAAATAATGAATTCAGTGATATTGATTTTAGGGGCATTACTTTAAATAAACCATCAGATTTAATAGGTCTTACTCAGTTTGAGCAGTATGAAGATCAGCACACAGATACAGTTATTTACTCGTTTAATAAGATGGTAAAACTTTTACTGGAGTGTAATCCTAATACCTGTGAAATTTTAGGGCTTGATGAAGAGCAGTACTTAATTAAGTCTTCTCTTGGTCAGGAACTTTTAGATCATGCTAGTCTTTTTCTTTCAAAACGTGCAGCAAAGTCTTTTGGTGGCTATGCAGGGGCACAGCTAAGAAGACTTCAAAATGCTATTGCAAGAGATGCTATGCCTCAAAAAGAACGAGAAACACATATTTTAAACTCAGTAAAAAATGCACTAGATGATTTTAATCATAAATATCAGCTACTTGATAAAGGCAGCATAAGACTTTATATTGATCAAGCAGAAAATCCCCAAATGGAGACAGAAATATTTATGGATGCTCATTATCAGCATTTACCTCTCCGGGATTATGTAGGTATGTGGGCTTCTATGCAAAATGTAGTTAAGGACTATGATAAGATCGGAAAATGTAATCATAAGAAAGATGACAATCACTTAAATAAACATGCAATGCACCTTATTCGCTTATTTATGATGGCAATTGATATCTTAGAAAAGGGTGAAATAAAGACAAATAGGAGAGATGATTTAGATCTGCTTATGAAGATACGAACAGGTGACTTCTTAAAAGAAGATAGAACATTCAAGAAAGAATTTTATGATATTCTTAGTGATTATGAGCTACGTCTAGAGAAAGTCACAAAAGAAAGTATTTTGCCTGATAACCCTGATATGGAGAAAGTAGAGGCCTTTGTTGAGTATGTTAATCGTAAGGCAATAGAGGGGGAATACTTTTAGTGATTTTATCACCAGTGATATACTATTAACAATTAGGCGTGATATTGAAGATTTTATGGAAAAAAGAAATCGATTCTAATATATTAAAGGCGTTGAGATGAGAAATCTTAATGTCCTTAATTTTTACATAAAATAAAAATTTTTTTATTTCATTATGAATTTCTTATAATTGTCACTTATTCTATAAATATAATTCTTATATCTTGTTTCTCTATAAATATAATTCTTATATCTTGTTTCTCTATAAGTGAAACAGAGAAAGGCGATGATATAAAATAATTTATAAGAAGGAGTGATTATGAAAAAGAAAACAATGGTGAAATTAATATTTGCAGCAATATTTTTTGGGGAGATGAAGGTGCAAGCAAAAATTTGAAAGAAGTAGTAGCACGAAATGCGATAGTTGTTTATTCAGTGTTAGTTATGGTATTTAACACCTTAGTTACTATTTTTCTGCCGATTGTTTCAAAAACTACGGATATGTCTACATATAGTGTTGAGCTTACTACGGATATTGGGGCTACGAATACGAGTAAAGTCATAAAGTATGAGGTTGTTTCTATAGAAAAAAGCTATATTGAAATGGATTTACAGATTGAATATTATAGGGTATAATCAGAAAAGAAAATATGTACTTATTATAAAATTTACATAATACAACTAAATTTAACTGCGTAAATTTTATAAAAATATCAATCTGTATAAGGAGTAAATATATGAAAAAAATAGTATTGTTGTTGGCAACGCTTTCTATAGCTTTTACTGTTGGAGCAGCTACAGGAACACGAATTAGTGCAATGTTACAAAATCAAAGGGTTTACTTTAATGGCGATTATTATACTGAAAGGGTTATCAGTTATAATGGCACAACCTATGTACCCCTTAGAAGATTTAGTAATATGCTTGATGTACCCGTTAATTATCAAAATAATGTGATTTACTTAGGGGATGATGGGGTAACCAATGGACAAACATCTATACCTACACCAAGTATTCAGACAAATTCTCCAGTCGTTATTAATGATGCAAGACTTTCATACAATTCTGATGGAGAAGAATGTATTGTTTTAGATGTAACTTTTTATAACAATTCAGGAGAGACAACATCACTTTATGGCTCATCTTATGCAATAAATGCTTATCAAAATGGCTATAAGTTATATGAGTCTCCTAACGATCCGAATGCAAATGGTCCACTTACTACTGTAAGACCAGGTGGTTCTATAAGCTTTAAATGTTATTTTGTGTTAGAAGGTTCATCTCCAGTCAATGTCAAAATTGATAACTGGGTAAAGGGCAATATGTTAATTGATAGAACATACAATATATATTAAGATAATATGTAGATTACATATAGAAAATCAAATCAAATCAAATGAATTTACAGCGTATAAATTAATAGTTAACAAGTAAATTCTATATAATGCGTCAATAGGACCGAGGATAAGCCTTGGTCTTATTTTAATAGAATTTTATTAAGGATGGCTGACAAATGAGTACATGGGATAAGAATATCAAGTTTATTGACCTTTTTGCGGGAATTGGTGGGTTTCGTATTGCTATGGAAGCTTATGGAGCAAGGTGCGTCTTCTCGTCTGAAATTGATTTGTTTGCAAAAGAAACCTATCATGCAAACTTCAAGGAAGTACCCAGAGGTGATATTATGCAGATAGAAAGTAAAGAAATACCAAAGCATGACATCTTATGCGGAGGATTTCCTTGCCAACCATTTAGCATTAGTGGTAAACAAGAGGGGTTTGACGATGTACGAGGAAAATTATTTTTTGAAATACTGCGTATCGCCAAATACCATAGGCCGCGTATTGTGTTTTTGGAAAATGTTGCTCATTTAACAAAGCATTCTAGCGGAGAAACTGTAAAAGTAATGAAGAAGATGTTAGGTGAGGTAGGTTATGATGTATTTTATGAGGTCTTAAATGCAAGTGACTATGGGGTTCCGCAATCAAGAAAAAGATTATATATTTTAGGATTTAGGAAAGATATGGGGATATCAAAGTTTTCATTTCCAACACCAACAAACGAAGATATTGTTTTAGAAGATATCCTATGTCCAGATGATGAAACAGATCAATACGTGATTACAAGAGAGGATATTGTTTTAAATGATATAGAAGTTAAGAACCGAGTTCATGCACCTATTCGGATAGGAACGGTTAACAAAGGTGGACAAGGAGAAAGAATATATAGTGTTAAAGGGCATGCAATTACCTTATCAGCTGAGGGTGGTGGACCGGGGGCTAAAACTGGGCTCTATTTAGTTAATGGAAGGGTAAGGAAGCTTTCACCTACAGAGTGCAAGAGGGTTCAAGGATTTCCACATCACTTTATGATCCCTGTTTCAGATAATAAGGCATGGAAGCAATTTGGAAATTCGGTGGCAGTGCCAGTATTAAAAAATATTATTAAAGCTATCTTGGACATCAATGGACTAAATATGTAAAATACTAATATTTCAGCAAGTGAGCATGGTAAAACGGAAAATAGAGCATTACATAATATTGTTATGTAATGCTCTATTTTGTTGTCAAAATCAAGAACATTTTATATCAAAATAGAATAATGTAGAAGTAGAGATAATAGTTTGTTTTTATTTAGAAAGGAAGGAGTATATGAGTGATCATTTATATTGTAAAGATGAAGAACAAGTACTAGATTTTACTGTGGCAGTTGAGATTCCAATAGGTTTTGTTATTACATCACCAAACAAATATGTTAGAAGTTTAACACTTGAAAAGGCAAATCTTTATCAAATAAGAACAATAGATGGAATTATATCAGAGGAATGCCAAAACTACCTTATAGATCAAGGATATGGGCGATCAAGACATTATTATAAACCTAGAAAATTAAGATTATGTGGTTCTATTGGATATAACTTAGCTCTTGGGGAATTTAGACCAGCTAAACTTGTGCAAGGAGAGCCTGTGACATCTTTTACAGCAAATGGCAGAATACCAATAAATTTAGATATGGTGTATAGAGGTTTTACAGATACGAATCAAATACAACAAATGCCATTTGAAAAGCTCTTTAATGTTCAAGTCATTAGACATACAGAGTTTGTTGTTAATGGATGCGGAGAATCAATTCCACTCAGTTATAGACCATGTTCAGAGTTTTTTAAAGAATTAGGTACGCCAAATTATACAAGGATGATTTATATTCCATATACATTAATTATAACGTCAAAGAGATTTTAGAATGATAGAATTTATAGCTTCTGAGGGATGAAGGGAGAGGGGTGGTGAGAGAAATGGATATAAAGGAAAAACTACTCCAGAGAAAAGCTGTTATCGGGGTCATAGGACTAGGATATGTAGGATTGCCAATAGCATTGGAACTGATTCACAAAGGGTATACGGTGATCGGTATTGATATCAATGAGCAAAGAGTAAGTCAGCTGAGAAAAGGAGAATCTTATATTATAGATGTTCCTAGTAAAGAAATAGCTGCTGTTATAGATAATAAGTTAGTGGTAAGCACAGACTATAGAAGTGTGCAAAACACAGATTGTATTCTTGTTTGTGTACCCACACCATTAAATGAATATAAAGAGCCAGATGTGTCTTATATAGTAACTGTTATGGATCATATAATCCCATATATACCTAAGGAGGTACTTATTGTTTTAGAAAGTACAACCTACCCTGGAACAACAGAAGAACTAATCACTAAGCGTATTGAAAAGGAAAAGGGCTGGGAAATAGGAAAAGACTTTTATGTATGTTATTCACCAGAAAGGGTTGACCCAGGTAACACAAGCTTTTATGTAAGAAATACGCCAAAAGTAATTGGTGGTGAAACAAAAAGTAGTTTAGAGCTTGGGGAAATCCTGTATCGTTCATTTATTGAGCACGTGAAATGTGTGTCATCAACGAAAGTAGCAGAGATGAGTAAGCTGCTTGAAAATACTTTTAGATGTGTTAATATTGCTATGATTAATGAAATGACAATGATGTGTGAGAAAATGAATATTGACATATGGGAAACTATTGAAGGAGCAACTACAAAACCCTTTGGATTTATGACTTTTTATCCTGGACCAGGTATAGGTGGCCATTGCATTCCACTTGACCCTTTATATCTTGCTTGGAAGGCAAAAGAATATGACTACTTTAACCGGTTTATTGAACTAGCAACAGATATTAATAGTAATATGCCAAGATATACCGTTATACAGATAGAAAGTCTGTTAAATGCTAAGGGAAAATGTATTAAGGGAAGTAAGATACTTTTATTAGGTATGGCCTATAAAAAGGATATTGATGACTTAAGAGAATCACCAGCACTAAAAGTATATGAGTTACTATTAAATAAAGGAGCATTACTCAGTTATCATGACCCTTATGCCAAGCAGTTTAGAAGAGATGAAGAAATTGTTTATAGCATAGATTTGACAGAGGAATTACTCAGACAAATGGATTTGGTAATTATTCTTACAGAACACACTAAGATTGATTATAGATGGGTTCATGAACATGCTCCGCTTATTTTTGATACTAAAAATGCTATGAAAGAGCTAAAAAGTAATAAGGTTTTTAAACTCGGACAAAATATGGAAAGTATTTAAATAATAATGATGGCAAAAGTGAGTATACTTTTGCCATCATTATTATTGTAAGCATAATCATCTGCTACTTGATTAGGTAAAGAAATAGTGGTAGCATCTAAAATCTTAACATCAGAGAAGTACTTGGTATAAAAAGTTTTAAAAGTCTAGATACTAATCTTGCAATATGCATGGGAAACCTCCTTTGTCTGAGTGAGATTAGACTATAGAGGTTTTCTATTTTTATTGCTTTCCTTACTGGAGATATTTGGTTTGATGTTAACGCTTATGATGTGAGGATGTAAGAAGTTCATATAAAGAAGATGTTGCATTTTTATATTCCTCACTTTGTAAAAAGCTAGATAGGTTCCAAGCCTCAACTTCAAGACAATCATGAGGGGTCATGGAATCTACATAGTTTAGAATTTGATTTTTAACAAAAGGTTGATACTTTTCTTTAACTAGACTAAGAGAAGGAGTATACCACCTCTCTAGCCAATCCACGTTCATTATATCCCCACCCATTCGCTTTTTAAACAATTTCATAGGCTCAAAATTACCATTATAGTGAGAAGTAATATAAGTCATGACATTATGATGAGGCCTCATGCCTGATGCAAAAAAACTAGCTGCTAGTGGGATTGAAAAGAAATGTTCTAAGAGTTTGGGGTCTATTTCTTTATTAGATATTACTTGATCAAGCATGATCTTACGAATACATTTCTTACATTGCATACAGGGTTTTCTGTTGTGAGCACGCATACAAGACTGAGCAATGCCTGCATATTTTGAGTGAAATACAAGATGAGAAGTAGCTACTTCACTAAGGCCTGACGTAACCAGGCTTATAGGAAGATCAACAGCTTTAAACAATGTTCCCCATACACTATAGTGCCATGTATTAGGATAGTCTTTAAAGGTTTCATGACCTATACCATATGCAGATTCTAAAATCATGCCTGCGGCAATACTATCTATATTGTCATAGTCTGAAAGAAGAAGTGCTGGGATGCTACAGGCTAAGTCTACTGGAAAACCAATAGGACTACGTACATATTCAAAGTTTGTTGCAGTCATATATACAGTTCTTCCTTCATTCTTAAGTGTATTACATGCATGGTATGCAGACTCTTTATTATAAATACTCGGCATATGGGGTGGAATGGCTCGATCTACAAAAAATAGAGAAGTGTCATCAGGAAGTAGAAGTAGTGCAGCTGTAGAATCAACACCTCCACTATAAGCTAAAGCCATTTTTGCATCGTGGGAAGAAGTCCTTTGTGATAAGTGAGGATCAATAGGAGAAACTTCTTTTTTTATCACTTGCCTGCAGATATCAGCAAAATAAGAACTGACGCCAATAGATAATTCTATTTGTTTTTTAGAAAAAGGATAGACAATGAGAATAGTAGCTAAAGCAAGAGCATCGGGATGAATATGATCCAAAGACCAGTCTTTGGGTAAAGCAAATTCACAGGCATGTCTATTCATAAAAATGGTTTTCGTTCTTTCCTTATTAGTAAATATACCTTCATCATCATTAGGATAAAAATGCATTTCTAAACAGCCATTTCGGCATTTATATTCAACACGCATACACAATCCCCCTAGTATCAACTTATAAATAAAACATGTAGCTAATTTTAGTATATGAAGTATAGTCATCAAGTGTACATCAGTATAAAAAATTCATATTTTGACTCTTAGCAGTTGGATTTTAGATGGATAACATCTGAATTACTTTTTAAACTTAATAAGAAATATTCATAATAAGTAGTGACGATTTGATTTGATGGAGAATAAGATAATAATAAGACAGGTATTTTATGAGATTAAAGGAGGGGAAAGGATGAAAGCAAATTTACTTCCAAGTTTATCAACTATTCAGTTTCAAGGAATACAAGCGTTAGCTGACGAGGCGAAATTGCAGCAAAACTATGTAGAGCTTCCACCCAAAGATATTAGTATTTTACCTATGATTACTATTCCTATGGAATATAGGCTCAGTAATAATATAAGTCAATACAATATATTGCTTAGCATGGATGAGCATACACTTAGAGTTGTTGCTACACAAGAAGCTAAAGACGCAGTGATTACAATCAGTAATTCAAATAATCCGATTGTCTTAAATGAACAAGTAAGGATAGTTAGAGTTTCTGTTATAGGACAATTAAACTATAATATTCTTCTAACTGGATTTGAAACTAAAAACCATTTAAGCGGTAATAGGAGTGTTCTATTTAATACAAGCGGAAGTATTCCTATCAATTATGTTTTAGGATACACGACATTGGATTTTTATAATCCAAATCACCTAGTGAATCAGTATGTTATATCAGTGACACAGGAAGAAGAATACCTAATAACAGATGATGATGTGAGAATAAACCGCAGTGACCTAGAGTATTTTCAATATCTCAAGCAAATGAGTACAAATGTGAGTCTTGGTATTCCATATGTAGTGACTATAGCATCTTCAAATCCACCAATATGTTGATTAAGGTGGAAGATCTATGAAAAAGACAGTTATTATGATGGTTACAAATGGAGCAGGACTAGGACATTTAACAAGAGGTTTAGCAGTAGCAAAAAGGCTTAGAGAAATAGATCCTGAAATAGAATGTGTGTTTTTTTCTACGTCTTTAGCGACAGAAGTCATTCGAAATGAAGGGTTTATGTACTACTATATTCCAACAAAATCACTGATGCCAAGTGCAGTGACAGCAAGTCTTTGGAATGAATATATGAAAAAGCAACTCCAACAAATTTTAGACATTTACACGCCACAGGCCATTATATTTGATGGTGCCCATCCTTATGGAGGTGTATTATCTGGGATGAGACAAAATAGCGATATAACAAGTATTTGGATTAAAAGAGAAGGCTATAAACCAAATGTATCAAGGCTAGAGCAGATAGAACAGTATTTTGATCTAGTTATTGTTCCAATGGAAGCAGGAGAAGGGGATAGCTTATATGATAGACAAACAGATAAGAAAAAATATTGTAAGCCTATTGTATTACTAAATGAAGAGGAAGCCCATGATAGAGAAAGCGTAAGAAATACATTAGGCATAAATGAGCAAAATAATTTGTTTTATGTACAGCTGGGGGCTGGGAATATCAATGATATTCATGATATCTATAATATCGTTATAAAATGTATCTTAAACAATCCAAGCAATGTCATTCTTTTAGGAGAATCAATTATTGGCAAAGAGGTTGGTATTGAGGATAGTAGAGTGATAACAATAAGAAGCTATCCAAATGCACAATATTTTAGAGGAATAGATTTCGCAGTTTCAGCCGTAGGTTATAATACTTTTCATGAGCTCATGTATTTTGAGGTACCTAGTCTATTTATTCCAAATACAAAAACCTTAAAGGATGACCAAGTAAGAAGAGCAAAGTCGATGCAAGAAAAAGGAGCGGCACTTTGTTTAGAAGATATAACTGAAGAAAAGATTAATCAAGCATTAGGCTATATGCTGAGTTATCAACATATAATGAAAGAGCAATTAAGTCGCATGCATAAAGAAAATGGAGCTATAGAAGCAGCACAATATATTATAGACCATATAAAATTTGTATCTTAAATATGTTAATGAGTGGCAAGGGATAATCCTTTTAAGAAAGGGATCCCTTGTTTTGGAGTATACAGGTCATCTTTACATAAAAGATCTAAGATAAAAAGAGAATATTATCGCATAAAAAAATTGAGAATACTATGCACAAGGCTTATAATAAAGTACGTATAAAATAATAAATAATGGAGATTGATATGAAAACCCTAGATCCTTATATTCCGGAAGAACTTAAAATAGTAACTTCCTTAGATGGTAAAATATGTGATGAAGATAAACTTGAAGCATTACTCCTTCAAGATATTTGGATTGAGAATCAAAATGCTAGTCATGTAATTATTAAAGAATGCATGTTAAGGAACGTTGTTTTTGTTGATGTGCAATTAAGAAAGATAGAACTAAGTAATGTTATCTTACAAGGCTGTGATTTATCAAATATTGAGTGTGAAGAATTAATGCTCCACAGGGTTAAATTTATAGGGTGCAAGTTAATAGGAAGTCATTTTTATAAATCTGCAGGACACTATGTAACCTTTGAAGAATGTCTATGCACCTATATGAATGCTGGATTCAGTCATTGGCAAGAAGTAATATTTGATAGCTGTGACTTAAGCTATGCAAGTTTGATTGAGTGTAAGTATAATAAAGTATTTTTTAAAGAATGTAAACTCAGTTTAGCTGAATTTGCTGGAACTAGGCTTAAAGATATAGATCTTAGTTCCTGTAATATTGAAGGCATAAAGATTAAGGTAAATGATTTGGTTGGCGTTAAGTTATCTAGTATTCAAGCTCTTGAATTTATCAAATTAATGGGTATTGTTATTACGGATCAATAACAAAATGGAAATAATTTACGAGTTTATTCTTTCTTAAAACGTGCATAAATATTAGGGAAAGCATCAATCAAGAAATAAGTTTTAAGGAGAATAAGCATGTATAAAAGGAAAAAAATAAATACAAAAGTTATCCTATTTTTAGTAATGACATTAGTGCTGAGTATGAGTTATGTCGTGATGGCAAAAGAAAAATATAATGCTGCCCAAGGCATTGTTATATCTGTTGATGAAGCCTCACGTAAGGTGACAATACTACCAGTAGGAAAGCCAAATAGGCCTGAGAACTATATTATTCTTACTGTTACGCCCAATGCCGCAATAACATTCTCACAGGAGCAGAAACCAGCACCATTTGCAGCATTAAGACCAGGTGTAGTTGTAAAAGTTTCTTATACGACAGTATCTACACCGAATACGCCAAATCAAGGTATGGTTAATTACATAACTATACAGGGCTCAAAAAAAGGAAAAACATTTACAACAACACCACCGCCAGTAGTAACAGAGACGCCAGAAGTTACAACAACACAGCCACAGGTAACGGAGGCCCCAGAAGTTACAACAACACAGCCACAGGTAACAGAGGCACCAGAAGTTACAACAACACATCCAGAGGTAACAGAGGCACCAGAAGTTACAACAACGCAGCCAGAGGTAACACAGACGCCAGAAGTTACAACAACGCAGCCAGAGGTAACAGAGGCACCACAAGTTACAACACCACAGCCAGTAAAGAAAAAGACGTCTCCTCAGATTGTTAAAGAATATACTATAAAAGATGTGTGTATCATAAAGGTATGTAAGAATGCAAAAACTATTATTGTAGCACCACGAGATGCTACATCAGATAAGAGTCAGCATATTATTGTCCATGTTAATGATGATACTAAGATAATAAGATTAAAGGGAAATAAAATGTGTAAGTTTAAACATTTAAGACGTGGACAAAAGCTTAATATCTTAACAGATGGTATTATTATTTCTTCAAGTCCTCGTGAAACTACAGCAGTAGGTATTATGATATTAAATCGATAAAAATAATATAAGCTGGTTATTATGAAAAACCCCCTCATCATTATGTATTCATAAGTGAGGGGGTTGAGTATTAATATTAGTGTTTTGGCCTTTTTTCTTTTTCTTGATATAAAATCTTGTCTGATTTAGAAATAATAGTATCTAAAGAATCCAAGGTATCAGCAGGGAAATGGAAAGCACCTAAAGTAATGGATAGCTTATATGGTTTGTCGACTTTGCGATTGTATTCTAATGTATATTTGCTAATTAGTTCTTTGACATGAGCAATATACTCATAGGATCGATCTAAACAAAGAATAGTAAATTCATCACCGCCGATTCTGCCTATAATATCATGGGTGTTAAAAACTTTTTTAAGTATATTTGCCATGGCAACAATAGCAATATCCCCTTCATGATGACCATAGGTATCATTAATCCTTTTCAGACCATCCATATCTGCAAAAAATAGGATACCTTCTTTCTGCCTAAGACGTGATAAATCATATCTTTGAGTAGCGAGATCAAAAAATCCTCTTCTATTCAAAAGACGTGTTAGTTCATCTGTTTCAGATAATACTTTGAGTTGATCTTGGATATTCTTTTGTGAAGAAAACATGTTGCATAGCTTTATAGAACAACCGAGTTCAACCACTAAAGGATTAACTAAACAGTAGTTAGATGGCTCAAGATAAAAAAGTATAACCCCTAACTGTTCATTTCCGAAGGAAATAGTGTGTATAAATATAGAATGTGATGGCTTATCTGCAAAAAATACTGTATCAAATATATTTTCAGGCTTACATCTTTGATTATCATAGGTTATTTCTATAGGAATGCTATCAATGTATCCACATTGTAATAATAAATAATCAGGCATTTGCCATATATCAGGATTATTATGTACAATTTCGTTTTCATAGGTATAAATGATAAAAGAATTAATACCAACAGACATAAGTTTTTCAATAATTGCTTGTAGTTGTTGACTAGTGCTATGGATATTAGAAGGTATATCTCTTATTATTTGTGTAATTACGGACATATCAGTCTGGCCTTTTGCCTGTTGCTTATTAAAGTAATTGGTTAACCAGGTGAGTAATGCATAATGAATTTGAGACATTATTTGAACGAACATTTTTATTCCTTTTTTATAAGAAGGAATAGCACTAAGCTCAGCATTTAAATTCCTATAGAGTTTTTCAAGGTTTACAACAGTTTCAATGGTAGTAGATGGTCTGTTTAACATAGTTAGAAACATGTCCATAAATTCATCCATATAGGTATTTTCAAAACTGTTAAAAGCAGCATAGTGAAATAACTCATAGATAAAAAATTCTAGTTTACGTCCATCCATATTGGTGAGATAGTGTGCATTTCTATCTAAAAACTCATAGGTAGATTTTTTAAGATCAATTGTATCGTCATTTGATTGACGCGTATGTAAAATAAGTGAAGAACAGCCACACGATTCTCTATAGATTAACTCACAAGGGATAGTAGTGTTTGATATATTTTTGCCTGCCAAGATATCCATGAGCATGTTAAAACTTTTTTCAGCTAACTGATCTAAAGGCTGGGATACAGTAGTTAAAGCAGGTGAACAGATATAGCTATCAATAGTGTTATCATAACCAATGAGAGCAACTTGATCAGGAACTTTTATATTACGGCTCGTTAATTCTAAGAGTGCAGCAACAGCCATATCATCATTAGCACAAACTATAGCATCAATTTCAAGACGTTTTTCATCAAAGAAATATTGTATTGCTTTAACACCCGATGATTTCATAAAATCACCTAAGTAAATCAATTCAGGATTAAAAGGAATATTATTTTTTTGTAAGGTTTCTTGATAAGCTTTATAACGAATTTGTGCATCGTGGTTACAGATTGGCCCAGAAATAAAAGCAATGTTCTTTTTGTGATGATCTTTTATAAGATGTGTAATCGCAGCTTTGAAGTTATTTGTACCTTCAATAGTAATACTAGGTATATCTTTGATATCCACCCCTATACTGACCATAGGAATTGAGGAATACTTAGAATAAAACTGTTGGAACTGATTCTCAGTAACAAAGCTAGATATTCCTGCTGAAGAGATAATGATGCCATCAATATCAGCAGATAAAGCATAGCTAAAGGCTACATTATGCTGATATCCATATCTTTGATCTTTAGCAGTAATCTCAGGGCTTAAGGAGCCACCTAAAAAGACGATAAGACGCACATTGTTTTTTTCACATAGTTTTACTAAAGAGTCACACAAACGACTGGAATATTCCTTTTCTACTGATGTAGTTAAAAAAGCAATAGTAAGAGGTTTGGTATTTAACCTTGACATCTTTTATCACCTCCTTGTATTTTCTATATGCCACAAATTGTATGGCTATCTTCATTTGATAGATATCACGTAGAAATCAAATTGTGTTAATTCTAATTATTGCTATATTAAATTAAGATTATGAATTATATAATTTATATTATAATACAAAAACTAACCATAAGCATATAAAAAGTTTATATATTTTGAGATATTGTTTCAGTAAGTATTCACCATAGTTAATAGAAAAAGATTGCAAAAACAATATTATGTATACAAAGAGCATGATGCATTTAAATAACATGTGTCTATTATTGCTTTCTTATCTAGTGGTTCTAAAAAAAAATTTTAATATTAGTTAACTCTTGTAAATGCATACGCATTGCTTGATTATCATGAAAAAGAATGATGAAAGTATACTCATATTAAACAAAGTAATTGCTGGAAATTAAAAATATATTGACTAAGAACTAAATGTAATATATATTTAGTATGATTTCAATTGGAAAGGATGTGATGATAGGGTTGGAAGACAAAATTCGTCTGTATGGATTTAACAACCTTACGAAAACATTGAGTTTTAATATCTATGATGTTTGCTATGCAAAAACAGACCAAGAGAAGAAGGATTATATAGCTTATATTGATGAGCAATATAACTCTGAGCGTCTAACAAAAATCTTATGTAATGTTACAGAAATTATAGGTGCAAGGATTTTGAACATAGCAAAACAGGACTATGATCCTCAAGGTGCAAGCGTTACACTCATGATAACAGAAGAAGAACTTCCAGTTTGTATGATTGATCCATCCTGTAATTATGAGAATCTTAAAAATGCCTTCCCTTATTTGAGAGAAAGTGTAGTAGGGCATCTAGATAAAAGCCATGTTACTGTGCATACATATCCAGAATCACATCCGCACAATGATATTAGCACCTTTCGTGTAGATATAGATGTTGCCACCTGTGGAGAAATCTCTCCCCTTAATGCTCTTGATTATTTGATCGGAAGCTTTGACTCAGATATTATAACAGTTGACTACAGGGTAAGAGGATTTACAAGAGACTTTAGAGGATATAAATGCTATATCGATCATGATATTCATTCTATCCAGAACTATATATGTGAAGATACACTGAATCGATATGAGCTAATAGATGTTAATGTATACCAATCTAATATTTTTCATACAAAGATGAAGATTAAAGATTTTAATTTAGATAACTATTTATTTACTGGAGATAGTTCAACACTTCATGAATTCGAAAGAAAAAAAATAACACAACAATTAACGAAGGAAATGTCAGAGATATATTATGGAACCAATATCCGTTAATCAAACCCATACGCCTATTCATGAGGCGTTATTAAAATATAGACACAAGAGAATTTTACCTTTTGATGTGCCAGGACATAAGCAAGGGAAAGGGAACAAAGAGCTTACAGACTTTCTAGGTGAACAATGCCTTAGCGTAGATGTAAATTCTATGAAACCTTTAGATAATCTTTCACATCCAATATCCGTAATAAAAGAGGCTGAATATTTAGCGGCCTGTGCATTTGGTGCGGACAGGGCATTTTTTATGGTGAACGGTACATCAAGTTCTGTACAAGCCATGATGCTTAGTGCCTTAAAGCCTGGAGATAAAATTATTATGCCAAGAAATGTACACCGCTCAGCGATTAATGCACTCATCTTAAGTGGGGCAGAGCCTATTTATATCAATCCTCAGATTCACTTGCAACTAGGCATTCCACTAGGTATGCGTGTAGAAGATATAAAACAGGCAATCAATCAATATCCAGAAGCTAAGGCAATATTTGTGAATAATCCTACTTATTATGGCATTTGCTCGAACTTAGAGGAGATTATAAGACTTGCCCATAAAAATAATATGCTTGTACTTGTTGACGAGGCCCATGGCACCCATTTTTATTTTAGCGATGATCTTCCAAAGGCAGCTATGCACTTAGGAGCAGATATGGCATCTGTTAGTATTCATAAAACTGGAGGTTCCCTTACGCAAAGCTCTTTGTTACTTGTTAACACTAAGCATGTTAATGCAGACTACGTACGAACCGTAATTAATTTAACACAAACAACCAGTGCATCCTATTTGCTTCTTTCTTCTTTAGATATAGCAAGAAAAAATCTTGCACTAAATGGAAAAGAGATATTTGGAAAAGTTACAGAGCTAGCAGAATATGCAAGAAGTGAGATCAATAAAGTAGGGGGTTACTATGCCTTTGGTCAAGAACTGATCAATGGAGATAGCATTTTCGCCTTTGACACAACGAAGTTAAGTGTTCATACCCTTGATATTGGTCTTGCTGGTATTGAAGTTTATGATATTCTAAGAGATGAATATGAGATTCAAATTGAATTTGGAGACATTGGAAATATACTTGCCATTATCTCAGTAGGAGATACGCACTATGCTATAGAAAGACTTGTGGCAGCACTTAGTGAAATTAAGCGGATTTATATGAAAGATAGTGTGGGCATGTTTGACCATGAATATATTAATCCACAGGTAGTTTTGACACCTAAAGAAGCTTTTTACAGCTCCAAAGACTGTAAACGCCTAGAGGATAGCATTGGTTATGTATCAGCAGAGTTCGTTATGTGTTATCCGCCTGGTATACCAATTCTGGCACCAGGTGAGCGTATCACAAAAGAGGCTGTTGATTATATATGCTACGCAAAGCTGAAAGGAAGTCTCCTAACAGGAACAGAGGATATGAGCCTAAATACTATAAATGTAATAAAAGGAGAAGGTTAAATGGAATTATGGTACACAGAGCAACACACAGATAACGTACGCTTCTCAATTAAGGTGAAAAAGCAGTTATATAGTATACAAAGTCCATTTCAGCGCATAGACTTTTTTGATACAGAAGAATTTGGGACGATCTTTACATTAGATGGGCTTATGATGGTTACACAAAAAGATGAATTTATATATCATGACATGATGGTCCATATACCAATGGCTGTTAACCCTAATATAAGAAGTGTATTAGTGATTGGAGCAGGAGATGGCGGAACAGTAAGAGAGCTCTGCCGCTATAAGAATATAGAACGAATAGATATGGTAGAAATTGATGAAATGGTGGTAGAAGCTTGTGAAAGATTGCTTCCTCAAACGGCGTGTAGCTTAAGAGATAAGCGTGTGAATATAGTTTATCAAGATGGACTTAAGTTTGTGCGTACTAAATCTAGTGAATATGACTTGATCATTGTAGATTCTACAGATCCTTTTGGACCAGGAGAAGGGCTTTTTACTAAAGAGTTTTACGGAAATTGCTATAATGCACTTAAAGAAGATGGGATTTTAGTTAACCAACATGAAAGTCCTTATTATGAAAGTTATGCAGATGCCATGAAAAGAGCCTATCAAAGAGTTAGGGAACGCTTCCCAATTAGTAAGGTGTATCAAGCTCATATCCCTACTTATCCATCAGGGCATTGGCTTTTTGGATTTGCATCTAAGAAGTATGACCCTATTAAGGATTTAGATGCTAAAGCATGGAATGCGTTAGGAATAAAAACACAATATTATAATACAGGTATTCATATTGGAGCCTTCGCACTTCCAACTTATGTAAAGGAGATGCTTTATGGCAAAGAGAAGTAAAAACATTTCAACCTTTATTGGCTGTGACAACGACTATGATGAAGCAAAAATAGCATTATTTGGGGCACCCTTTGATAGTACCACCTCTTATAGACCAGGAACACGTTTTGCAAGTAGCCATATGCGCATCAATAGTTATGGCCTTGAAACCTACAGCCCATATCAGGATAAAGATTTAGAGGATATCTCCATATTTGATTGTGGCGATTTAGAATTACCCTTTGGTAACACACAGAAAGCTTTAGATATGATAAAACAGGAGGCTAGTTTACTCCTTAGTGATGATAAAATTCCGCTGATGATTGGTGGAGAACATTTAGTAACATTAGCAACTGTGCAGGCAACAGCAGAAAAGTATAAGGATCTACATGTGATCCATTTTGATGCACATGCTGATTTAAGAGATGATTATTTAGGAGAAAAATATTCTCATGCAACAGTCATGAAAAGGATTTGGGATATACTTGGAGATGATAGAATATTTCAATTTGGCATACGTTCAGGGTGTAAAGAAGAGTTTGAAACCAGTAAGAAAGGTGTTTACAGAGAACTATTTACTTGTCACACATTAAGTGCAGTCGTGGATTCATTGAAGGATAAACCGATTTATTTAACAATAGATTTAGATGTATTAGATCCATCTATTTTCCCAGCTACAGGAACGCCAGAAGCTGGTGGCATAGATTTTAACACATTGATGCAGGCATTTAATATATTAAATAAGCTTAATATAGTGGCTGCTGATATCAATGAACTGAGTCCACCATATGACCATAGTGGGGCTTCAACTGCTCTTGCATGCAAAATAGTAAGAGAAATGTTGTTTGTTATCGCAAAGTAATGCACCGTAGTGTCAGTTTTTCTAATGAATAATACACAATTCCTATATATTTATATTAAATCTATTAAAACATATTGAAATATTTTATAAAATGCTTTAATATAAAGAAAGAAATTAATTAATTATCTAAACTTGAGAGGGGCAGTGCAAATGAATATTGAACCAAATCAAAAAACATCTACTGGACTTCAAGAAAATGTAGCATGTTTATTATGTTATTTATTTTCTTGGATAACTGGATTAGTTTTCTTCCTTATAGAGAAAGAAAATAAAACAGTTAGATATCATGCAGTACAGAGTATGTTAATTGGTGCTTGTTTGGTAGTAGTTAATGTTGTTTCAAATATTTTAGGCAGAATACCAGTATTAGGCTTTATTTTGTCTTTAGTTATTAGTATAGCAACTTTAGCTCTATATATTTACTTACTTGTAACAGCTTATCAAGGGAAAATGATGAAATTCCCTGTAATTTCAGAGCAAGCTGAAAAATTTGCAAACAAATAACATAGAACTAAATTAAAAAATAACTCTAGAATTTTTTATTCTAGAGTTATTTTTTATACAGAAACGAGGAATAAACTAAATATATATAGTGACAAATAAAATGAAAGGAAATGGCGTGCCATGTGCATTAAAAAGCATGTAAAGATACTATTTATATGGATGCTTTTAAGCTTTATAGGGATATATAGTAGTGGCTGTAGTCAAGGAGAAGGGCCAATAACACCTGAGCAAATAACAGAGGAAAATGCAGCAATAGATAGTGGTATAGATGAGCGGTTGATCCGTATAGAATCAATTAGAACAAAATATCCTAACATAGGCCTTGTTGACCTTGGCAATACTATTTATATTTCAGATGTAGATAACAACTATTTATATCGAATAGATATTTCTTCAGAAGAAAAAATGTTAGTTGATAATACCCTTAAAGTAAATAAGCTTTTTATCGAAGATAATATTCTTTACTATATAGATACAGATAATCATATTCAAAAAACTATTTATTTAGATGAACATACAGGAAAACCTAAAGACGATAGCGTAACAGATATTTATGAAAAAATGTCACTGGAAGATAAAATTGGTCAGATGTTTATTGTAGCCTTTAGAAAAGATAAGCTGGGCAATAATTTGGAGCAGTTAGATCAAGAAACGAAGACGATGATAAACCAGCATAATTACGGAGGAATTATACTCTTTAGTGAAAATATCAATTCAAATGCTCAGACAAAACAATTAATACAGGATATACAAGGAGCAAGTCGGGTGCCAAGCTTTATTGCTATAGATGAAGAGGGTGGAAAAGTCAGTAGATTAACCCATTCACCAAATATGAAGGCTACTAAACTACCAGGAAATGCCTCCATAGGGAAAAATGGAAATATCCAAAATGCATACGATACAGGAAAACTCATTGCCACTGAGTTAGTGGCATTAGGTTTTAATTTGGATTTTGCCCCTGTTGCAGATATTAATACGAATCCTAAGAATCCAGTTATAGGGAATAGGGCTTTTGGATCAGATCCCCAGATGGTTGCAGCTATGACAGCAGCTATGACAAGGGGATTTCAAGAAAATGGGGTATCTGCCACACTAAAGCATTTTCCTGGTCATGGAGATACTTCTTTGGATACACATACAGGAGCTGTATCAGTAAGTCATAACATAGAGAGGCTTCGGCAAGTAGAGTTTGTGCCTTTTAAAAAGGGAATATCTGAAGGGGTAGATGCTATTATGACAGCACATATTAAGGTGCCTAATGTAACAGGTGATGATGTACCATCTACTTTTTCATCTTATATGCTAACAAAGATACTTAGAAAAGAATTAGGATACAGAAAACTTATAATAACAGATTCTTTAGAAATGAGGGCAGTAACTGACCATTACACTTCTGGAGAAGCTGCTGTAGCTGCCATAAATGCAGGAGCAGATATTCTTTTAATGCCAAGAAATATAGAAGAAGCCTATAACGCAATTAGTGAGGCAGTAAAAAAAGGAGATATTTCTGAGGAAAGAATCAATGAATCTGTTATAAGGATATTAAGAGTTAAGGAAAACAGAAAGATAATAAAACATGAATAAATAAAAATTCCATTTGCCAGATAGGCGTTCACATGTTAAACATTAAGTTATACTTTGTGAATGCACCACGATCTAGTAAATGGAATTTTTTATGAAGAAGCAAATCGATTATAAAATAGAATACAGATAAGACCTAATATGAGTAAAATGATACACTGAATTAAAATAATACCTGTAGGCATTAGCTGAGGTAATAATGTTGGTATTGAACCAACAATAAAGCCTAATATCATAGAATAGGATTGACGAGGATACTTTTCTAAAAGAGTTTCCAGTATTTTTGCTGTTGAAAAGGTACCTACAAGCACACCTATCCCAATTGGAATAAGTATGAGGATATTAAGCTCTGATATGGCAGTAAGTAGTGTATTATAGAGTCCTAGTATATAAAGCATAAAGGATCCACTAATGCCAGGCAGAATGAGTGCTATAGCCATTACAAAGCCACCTACAAGTAACCAAATAGCATTAGCTAATGTAAGGGTACGAATAGCAACGGAATGATCCTTAGTATCTATACTCATGGCTAAAACAAGAAAAATACCTAGAAACATAAAGATAATATTTGATGCTTTAAAGCCTTTTTCAGCAGACTTATGATACATTAAAGGAATGCCACCCACTATAACGCCTACAAAGAAAAAACTGATCTGAGCAGGATAGTGCTCAAAAAGAATTTTAATAAGGCGTGCAAACATAAACATACCTAACAACACACCAACACCTACCTGCATAAGGAGTGAAGCATGTTTTTTAAAATCTTTAGTTAGGTTATTAACGGCTTTAATCAGATCATCATAAATCCCAAGTATAATTGCAATTGTTCCGCCACTTACACCAGGAACGAGCTGAGAAATACTGATAGCCACGCCCTTTAATATATTTGATAGGACTTCCATTTCATCAACTCCTATAAACTATCTTTAGGCGTCTTAGTAGTAGCAAAAAAGAAAAAAGCAAGTACATTAGCTCCAGTATGTGATCCAATAACACACCCAATAGGATTGATAATAATGTTTTGCACATTATAGGCTTGTTTTAGCTCAGATGCAAGGTAATTAGCATCTTCAGGGCAATCGCCATGAGTAATACAAACAACTTGGTCATTATTTGCATGGTAAGCTTGATAATAATCAAGAAGTGCCTTAATTGCTTTCTTACGTCCACGAGCTTTTTGATGAGCAACTAAGCTGCCTTCTTTACTTAAATAAAGCACAGGCTTAAGTTGAAGTAAGTTACCTAAAAAAGCAGCAGCAGGTTTTAACCTTCCGCCTCTTACTAAATGGTTAAGGTCATCAACAGTAAAGGAATGGAAAATCTCATGTTTGGTTGATTCTAGAGAAGAAACAATTTCTTCTAAAGATTTTCCTTCTTTTTTCATTTGCACAGCATGATAAACTAAAAGACCTTGTCCGCCAGATGCACATAGGCTATCTATAGTAATAATTTTTGCATCAGGGTATTCTTCTAGAAGTTCATTTTTTGCAGTTACACTACTTGCATAGGTGCCACTTGTTGCAGAAGAAAAACCAATATATAAAATGGCTTTTCCTTCTTTGATGAAAGGTTCAAATCTTTCCTTAAATGCATAGGCGTTTACTTGAGAAGTTGTTGGCATGGCACCATTTCTTAACCCCTCATAAAAGGTATGGTAATCATAAGATTCACCTAAATCATCAGCAAACTCCTTACCATCAAGATGGACAGTTAGGCTAAAAAGTTGTATGTCATTTTCTTTAATAAATGATAAAGGTAAATCACAACAAGAATCCGTAGCAATAATAAAATTCATCATATCATCCTTTTCAAATTATTAGTATATAAAATTTGTATCATCCTACTAGGCTAAAAATACATGTTTATTATAACATGTTTTTAGAAAGAGTGATATTAAAATAGAATAAAATAGTAAATGTATAATGTCCCGGATCTTTGACAGTTGCATAAAGAAAAAAACACTACAAGCCTTGATATAGGTTTATTTTTTTGTCAAATTTTAAACTTTACTCTTTCGTACCTTTTCGTACTATGATATAATAGTAGTATATATGGACGTGGAGGTGCCTATGAGACTTAAA
>JAEYPM010000091.1 GCA_023410675.1 Bacillota bacterium
GTTAATTTCAATATCTGTTATGAATTTATATGTCATTTTTATCACCCAGTAAAACTATAAAATCCTTGCTCCTTTTTGTACATAGTTATTTTTGCATTTTTGTACTATCTTATTTTAGCATTTATAATTCTATAATGGAAAACGATGAAAGGGGATAAATATGAGGCCAAAAGAAGAATTTTATAGTGAAGTAGTAAAAGAAATTAGGTCACTGTTAAAACAACCAGAGAACTTAAAATGTTCTTGTCCAAAAGTAAAATGTGAGTGGCATGGCAAATGCCAAGAGTGTGTGGAAATACATAGATATTATAAAGACCATGTACCTAATTGTTTTCAGCAATTTATAAATGACAAAATTAAGGCAATAGCAGAGATTGGTGAATTAACTGTCCATGAAAAAGAAAAAACACCTTCTGAGTACTGGGATTATGTTCGTGAACAAGATAGTAGAAAGGTAGAAACTTGAAAGGGAAAAAGTATGAGTAATAAAAATGTAGCATACTCGAATGAATATAGTACATATCGCAGCAAATTTAACTATGTATTCAATGAAAAATATAAATGTAATGAGGTAGATAAAAACCTATTATCTGATGGGAAGCACACCTTAATTACAACTTATTATTCAGATAATAGTTATGAAATATCTAAATATAACATTTATGCATCAAGAACAGAAGTTATTGATAGTATGAAAAATAAAGTTGCAGAATTTGAAAATATCAATCATGATGGGAATATCTTCTCTGTAGTTGAACATTCTAACGGGAAAAACTATCTAATTTTTTCCATAGACTTATATGGTTATAGCATTATGGATTTATCCAATTATCATGTCTATCACTACATACCAGAAGAAAGTTTTTATGGGCATGAAGAAACCTTTATTTGGACAGAAGCTTATTATTGCAAAGATAATAACATTATAGCAGTCGAGGGATGTTATTGGGCTTGCCCTTTTAGCACTGAGTTCTTCGATTTTTCAAATCCAGAGGAAGTCCCTTTTGAACGTATATATAGTTCATATGAAATGGAAGGCGAAATAAACATTGAAAGTGATGTAACACCACTACATTGGAATAGTGATGGAACAATAGTTTTAAGATGCTATGCTGATGATGAAGGGGGGCAGAAAGCTCAAAAAACAATTGACATTGTTTCAAGGATAGGACAAGGATAGGTCAAAAGTTTTTCTAAAGCAAAAAAAGATTAAAAGTGAAGTATTAAAATGAATAAGATTGATGAGAATATTTTGCTAAAGGATATGTATGCAGATGAATTCGAGGAAAATGATAGTGAGATAGATGGAATGTAAAACTGCAAGAGAGTATGGTAAAAATAGATTATGAAAAGTAGGTACAGATTATTAAAATTATTGAGCATATATAGTGTAGCAATTATAGCGGGTGTATTGTTGGCTATAATCTTTGATGGTCTCAAAATTTATGCTACCATTTTTTATCTTATAATTTTATTGGGACTTTACATATACATAAAAAAAGAAAATATCAATTGGAAATCTTGGTTTGTAAAGCCTCGCAAGGATGGGACAATGCGAATTCTAACTGCTTCAATTTCTATATTAACACTAATTGTGTTTATTGTAGCTTTAAGAACAGCACTTTGGCAGAATGGTATTACTGAAAAGTTGAAATTTGACATTTTTGTTTATATAGGTACTTGCTGCCTAGCACCTTTAGTAGAAGAAGTGCTTTGCAGGGGCATTATATTTGATATATTTAAAGAAAAGCATAGTAATACTTTTGTAGTTATTGTTTCGGCTATAATTTTTTATGTTATTCATGGAAATCCACTGAATGTTGGAGCACTAATATTTGGGTTATTGGCAAGTTGGATGCGAATAAAGGTGAAAAGTGTAATGCCTGGTATGATTATACATTTTGTATGGAATAATAGTATTTATTTGCTACCTATTATAGCATCAAATATATCAAAGCTAGTGTGACACATTTAAGTAAGAAATTTTATTTGTTATAACGTATCAAGATCATTTTTCAATAGAAAAAGATGTAACAGCATCAGATATTTTTACAAGGAGGATTATCTAAGTTTATGAACAAGTTAAGAAAAATAATAATAATTAGCTTTATCACATGTGTTATGCTAACTAACATATGCTCGCTTTATGCAGCTTCTACACCATCTATTGAGGCCGTTAAGTTTCAAGGTCATTCGTCTAAAACGGACAATTCTGGAAGATTTTATCTTATGCCTTATAGTCCTGACGAGTCTACTAATAATTGTTATGTTATAGTAGAATGTTATGTATTCAATAATACGTCTAATCCTGTTGTATATTTTGATGGGAAAAAAGTAGGGACGATGACACCTAACACACGAGTAGCAAAGAATTATTATGAGATGTATTGGAATCTTTCTAAAGATCAATATGGATCAGCACTTGGAGGCCCTAAAGATTTTACAATAAAAGCAGCTGGAGTAAATGGTACTGTTGGTTATACTAAAAAAATTTATATTACAGGTGGTAGTTACTTATACTATGACAAGTATATGTATAATTGGAAAAAAGATTGGAATTTTGTTGCACCTGCTTCAAAACAATATAATTCTCTTGCCTATGTACTTGGTAAACAGACTTGGATTTGGCCATGGAAAAACAGTAATGGAACAGAACGAGATGCTACTGCTAAAGAAGTTATTAAATATATGGAATCTCAAGGCTATAAGCAAACATCCTCTGCAAGTGGTGCAACAATAATAGCATATGGTCCAAGCCAAGACAAGATCAGACACTTTGGTTATAGAGTTTCTTCATCTCAGGTTATACATAAGTTTAAAGACCTTGAACTAATGAGCAGTTCTAGTGTTGATGCATTTAAATATAATAGTGGTTCAGGAATAGGATATCCTCAGTTATACTTTAAGAAATAAATTTAGGAATAAAAAAATTTCTTACATAGATGTCCCCCAATAAGTTTGACTTTTATTGCGTAACAGATTTTTGCCTGTTACGCATTTTTTATACGATATAGCTTGCTATTTTTAAGCTTTTGAAAATGCTGAAGCTGTTTAAGCACATAAATAAGAAAGGAATATAATATGAAAATACAGGAAGCTAAAAGAAAATTGATAAACCTATTAGAAAAAGCTGGAATTAACTATAAAAAGCCCAATCCACAAGTGATTTTAGATGTATATAAAGAGTTTGCAACAACAAAAATAGATTGCTCAAGAGATGCTTTTCTTTTTCAGTGTGGGGTTTTTAAGTTTACAGAAAAAGAGCTGTTTTATTGGGATTTTGTGAGGCAATTTGAAATAGAGATTTATCAAGAGGAAGTATAATGAATAGTTGAATTATGTATATACAGATTTTTAGTTGATAAAGTGAAACTAGGTGGTTTATTACCAGCATAGCTTTTTGATTATAGGATTTCATAATTCTTAGAATAGTATGATATAATAAAAAGGTCTAATATATATATGATTAAAGATTGTAAAGGTAATTGGAGAAGCATACATAAAAATACCTCGTGATCTAGCAAATATTTTTGATCCAAAGGTCAGTGAAGCTGATAGAGTGTATGCTAAAGAGATACTTTTTTAAAAGCATGGATTGAAAAGGATAGGGTGCATTCTAAGTGCGAATTAGCATATGCGGCTTATGAAGTGGAGCAGGATATAATCCTTTGCTTAATTGATAAGGAGCATGTGATAGGTGATAAACATGCATTTATATCGCTCTTACAAAAAATGATCGTTACTGATTATTATTTCCCAAGTGATACCATTCAATATAATAGTATTCAAGATTATGGTCCTATTGAATTTGAGATAGATGAATTCCTCAAGAAGGCAAAATTTGATTATAGTTCTTGTACTAAAGAATATAAGAGTGAATATAGTTCATCAGCATTGGTTAGAAAGAAATTGGATGCAGATATATTTAACGTAAAAATAGAAAGTGGAATTAAGTTGATGAATAAGTGGAATGAATATCAATATTTCATTGAAACTGAAGGAAAGTATTTATTATATATTTGGGGAACCTCTGTGTAATGATCGTTTCATCAAATCGCTAGGGAAACAATGCGTATAGGTTTGCTTAATGTATGAAAACAGAGGAGGAATAAGAGGTGCCTAATACAATTCGACTACACAAAGAGCATAATAATATAGATGAATGGTTAGGTATGTCAAATGAAGGCACTTCAGTATTTATTGCTATACTAGTACTCAGCGGTTCAAGAATTGCTAATAGTGAGCGAGAAAAAGAACTTGTTGTATGGCTGGCTGAGCATGACCAAGCTGTTGTAGGAAGAGGAACAGTAGGCTTTGATATAAGTGAAATGCCTTGGACAAAAGATCATTTTATACAAGAAAAAGAATTTATATTAAAAGTAATAGATGGTGCCTTATCAAAACTAGGATGGAATGTACTAAATTATGAACCCAATGAAGAAGTGATACATCATTATCTGAATAAGTTTAAAGCACTAATTCTTGATTTTGATGAGAAATATATTGATGAAAGTAGTTATACCGAATGGATTGAATTAATTGACGATGAGATGTGCGGAATACCGAATGGATTTCCTAAGTGTCCTATTCACGATACTTATTTGCACTTCGGGGGTTGTGTAGTATGTCATGATAGCTAATAAATGATCTAGAAGAAGGAGGTGACTGCAATGGGGCTAGACTATACATATATTCTTGTTATTAAAAAAAGTAAAAGAGAAAAATTAATAAATTTTATTAAAGCTAGCGAAGAAGTTTGTGAATCTGAAAGTATATGCATTAATTTTGAAGTTGATTCTTTTATTTTGAAATATTTAGAAGGTGGATATGACTGGAAACCACACTATGATAAAAAGGAAATGAATCAGTATTTAACTTTAGATAACAAAGCAAGAATAGGAGGTATTGACTACTTAGAAAGGGAAGTAAATATTCATGGGGAAGAGCTGGTTGTAAGTTTCACTGCTGTTACATCAGATATGAGCCACTTATTTCAAGAATCCATATCAATTAGAAATTGGTTTATCATGCTAAGTAAAAAAGTTGATGCCATTATTACTTATTTAGATATGGAAGGTGAAGGGCATAGGATCATTTATTTTAATGGAAGAGAAACTGCTTTAGAATTTGTAGGAGAAGGACTTTATGCATTAAAAAGAAAGCCCTTTCTTTGTATGATGGATGAGTTTTTGAAACATTTTAGGCCTATCTTAACTTCGTATCATGAAAATAGATATAAATTTGAAAAGAAGGTTTCTTTGGTTATTAGGAAAGAAAATATTACAAAATTACATAGCTTTATTGAAAAAAATGGTCGCTTTAATGAGGATAAACTCGATTTGTATTTTTTTGTAGACTCTACTTTGTTAAAATATTTTGAAGATGGGCATGGGGAAAAAGAGTACGGAATATCTCAAGGGGCTATTCCTCACTTTAATAAAGACCTTGTGTTTAAGAATCTTAATATAGATTATTTAGTTAAACTTGATAATATTATTTATGTTGAAGAAGAAATTGAAGGTGAGGAAGAAAATTTATTAGTCAGTTTTATTCCGCAGAAGTTTAAAGTTGATGCGTTGTTCTCGAAGTCACTATCCATTCGTAGTTGGATTATAGAACTCAGTAAAGAGGTTTCAGCTAAAATAGCATTTCAAGGCATATGGAATAATGGATATGGGCATAGGATCATCTATTATCAAGGGGAAGAGACAAATGTTGAATTTACAGGACACTTTGACCTTGATATTAATACTTTTTCTGATATCTATAGAGTGTTTGAAACGTACGTACATCATTTTGAATAATCATAAATCTTTGAAGAGTTTAGGTTTGTAAGGAGGCAATAAATGTGGGCTTTGATTATTTTTTTAACTATAACTATTTTAGTGGGCATAATTTCTAATTACTATATGTATCCAAAGAAAGATTTGATTGATATTAGCGAAACGCCAAAGATGTATATCATTGAAGAAATAAATAAAATTGATATTCAGAATAATTATGAATGCGGGGCATTCTCTAGTGCATATATTTTAAGGCATTTTGGAATACAAGCAGATGGAAACGAATTATATAAAGACTATCCTTATAAATTATTTGACGGCACTATAGCACCAAAAGGAATTATCAAATTTTTTATTAAGCTTGGCTTTAAAGTATCGTTTAACAAAGGGAATATTAATACCCTAAAGAAGCAAATAAGTAAAGGTATTCCTGTAATTGTTCTTATTAGAGTTTTTCCTAATAAAAGATATTTGCATTTTGTACCTGTCATAGGATATGATGAAGAATATTTATATTTCGCGGACTCTCTAAAATATACTATCAACTGCACAGGCAAGTATTATAACCGTAAAACAAAAATAAGCGATTTTGAAGCAATTTGGAGAACCTGGATACCATTTTATAAAAATACTTATATATTGGTACATCAATAGATAGAAGGTGCTATGATGGAAATATATTATGGGTTAACATTAGATGGCAGGAATAAGGTAGGGTGGATAATGGGTTTTACAATAAAAATAGTATGTGAAGAATGTGATTATAATCAAGCTTTATGGTTAGGAACTGGATTTAACTATGATTCTAAATTAATATTTTTTGGTGATAGACCTATGCTGTCAATGTTTATCAAGGATGAAGAAGAACAAAGATTAATAGCTCAATTAATGGACAAACCTAATGTTCAAATTAAAGGAAGCGAAAGGAGAGCATATAGGTGTATAAAGTGTAGTAAGATTTATGACAAATATTATTACTGCATTAAATTTGATGGTGGAGAATACATGCCCAATTATTATTGTTCTGATTGCACACATCAATTGGAGGCGATGCAAGTCAGTGTAGAAAAGCAAATAGCCTTATTTGAGATTGATGAGCGAAATGTTAAGATAAGTTGCCCAAAGTGTAGGAGCTTGAAAGTTATGTCTAGACTTGAAAGAATGGATTGGGATTAAATTAATTATTAAAGATTCACACCATGGGGGGATAGGATGTTAAATATGGATACCATGAATATCACGAAGAGCTTGAGCAGTCTGCCTAGTAGAAAGTTTAAGATTAACATGATATGTAAGGACTAATCCAGTAACATGGGCATTGAACTTTTTGAACTTAAAGTTAGT
>JAEYPM010000092.1 GCA_023410675.1 Bacillota bacterium
GTTCTTCATTTATTTTAGAAAAAATGTATTTATTAAAAGGGGACGCCCAGCTCTTTTCTAAATTTTGACGAAGATATTTAGGCAGCGCGAGCACTGGATCTTCAAGAGTGAGTTGTTGAACATGATTATTGCGAAACATAGGTGTTCCCCCTTCGAAATTTTTTCTTTAATTGTACCATATTTACACGTACCTTTAAAAACTAACCTTTTTGTGGGCTAATCTTTTATTTTAATATAGAATATAATTTATAATATTTAAAAAATATTGAAAGGTTGTGATCCCATGAAAATTTCTGGAGGAATTTATCGTAAGCCTAGTCCATTAATCAAAACCCTTAAGAATATTAGTATATTGCATGATCGCACCAACCCCATACATAATGACATATTCAAAATATTTGACTATGGAAATGGTTACCACATAGGTGTAGGCTACGATAAAGATGGAGCTATTAATAATATTTTCGACCTTGAAGTGGAGGTAGATGTGCAGCAATTAGAGAATAACCAGTCTATTACAGAGGCTTACCATTATTGGGGCAAAGGGGGGGATGATACACTAATGATAATAGAACCTAATACCGAAATAGCTCTTTGTTGCGATGATACTTTTAATGCAATGGTAACAGTAGAAAAGGAAGCAGTTTATTGTACTAGTTCACATGGTTATTTAATAGAAGATGATACTTTATTATTCATAGAAGAAGGTGATGTGTACTTTAAATCTGTTGATCGCTACTTACGCTATGAAAATGATTATTCTGATTTAGATGAAGATGCGAGAACTAGGTTGAAGGAATTAGTAGGTAATGCAAAACTAATTATTCTTATCCCTTAGGTCTTACTAACCCGTACCACAAATATAAGCTCCCCTTTAAGTAGACAAATTGTGTTTTTTATTTGTCTATTTAAAAGGAAGCTTATTCATGATTATATAGAAATTTTTTATTTACCACCTTGCAATCTGTCTAGTAGCTTGCATCTGCATTTCTTGATACGCTATCATATTTTCCCACTTCTGCTCGAACATATTATAGTTCCATCTTCTTTTGGTCATCATATATTTCATACAGATGCTATCATATTTTCTTGGGAAAATAAGAAGCATTTTTAAAATGCTCAGTTCATCACCTGTTATGGTATTGATGCCGTTATACGTGTCAATCAGTTCATATAACAATTCTATATTCCAGCTGTTTTTTTGCATAATCCTGCCAAGGATATACACAAGATCTAAAAGTTGGACACCATAATTACATGAATCTAAATTATTAATTACATATCCTTGACCTTTTGTTTTAGATACTGCATGATACGCATATTCATTATGTGCAACCTTTTGACTGCTTCTTGTTTGATCTATTAAGTGCTGATAAGCTTCTTCACTACTCTGGATAAGTGCTAGTTCCTCAAGCTCTTGATAAAAACCACAGTCCTTTAAAAACATGATTTCAAAATTAGTTTTGTGCTTTGAGCGAGCAATAATTTTTTTAAGATAATTATTCTGATTTGCTCTTCTTTTATAGTGCGTGTACATATTTTTTATGTTGACTGTCTCTATGTCCTTACTATTAATATGGAAATGCATCGCTACCTTATGAAACTTTGCAAGGACCAAAATAATATTATTTAAATCCATACTATTTTTAAAATCTGTTTCTTCACATCCATCATATTCTTGCATAACATATAATTGATCTTGATATATGGCATAAGGGGTATTTTTCTTTGTTAAGCAAATTCTACTTATGTTTTCAAAGTTATTTTGTAAAAGGTGTTTGTTTACCTCATATTCAAATTCAAGTTGTTCTTTGCTAATCTTTGATTTTCTAAGTAGATATCTACCATAATTTGTATCGAGATAATAACTACTTCTTACATATTGATATTTTCTTACAACTAGATCATATTGAGACATAATCTCATTGTAAATCGGTTTCACGCTTCTCCCCCTTTCTGCAAGTTTTCTGAAAGCAGTTTTTCTTAAACAATGCCTTATTATTTATATGAGCTTAACTATAAAAAAATATCTACTTTTCCCATATAGATACATAATTTTTTTCAAAAATTCATTTCTAGTTCATATCTTTATAAGATACTATTGCTTGGATGAGAATTCACTATATGAATTTTTATGAGGTGATCAAGTTGAGGCGAAAAGGTTGGTTTATACCTGTATTCGTATTTATTACATGTATTATAGCTTTAGTTTTTTATCAGAATAATAGAACGCATCAAGTTCTTGCGACTACCAGTGATAGTTCTCCTATTCTTTGGCAAGAGGATATTACCAATATTAACAAATTTGTATTTTCTCAAGGAAACTTAAATATTACTGCTTTTAGATATGAAGATACATGGCGTGTTGTTAGCAGCAAAGATAGTTATGAGGCTAATAGTGTGTACATATATAATATATTATCAGGGTTTATTTCTCCTAAAATAAATAGTTTAGTGGATCCTAATCCTAAAGATATTTCCCTATACGGAATTAATAACTACTCAAGGAAAATCACCTTGTATGATAATGATAAAAACCAGTATGAAGTTATCTGTGGTGATAGTTTTAATGATAACTACTATTATGTATTAATTAATGATAGTATCTATACTTTAAGCAAAGAATACTTTGATATTATCAATAGCAATGTTTTTGTATGGCGGAATACAAACCTCCTTAGCTTTAACGAAAATGATTATACCAAAATATATATTTCCTATAATAATAGCTTACACACCCTCATACCTTCCAACAAAGGCACTGAGTCACCATGGAAATCTGATACTTTAGATGCAAATACTGTAGAACATATTTTAATCTATCTAAAAGCTCTAAGAGTCAATGACTTTATCATTGACAATGCTGATCAGGTGCTTGTCCATAAGTATGGGCTTAGTGAACCAAGTGTAAAATTTACACTTTATAAAAAGGATGGTCAAAGTGTTACCTTAAATCTTGGAAAAGCCTCTAAAGATGACAATATCATCTATGCTATGCTGAGTACAAGCAAAACTATATTTACATTACCTTACGTAGATACCCCTCTTATTGATAAATAGCAAAAAGGCTAAAGAATGATCTTACTTAATCTTCTTTAGCCTTTTTGCTATTTAAATAGTTTAAAAGAATTTCTTTGTGATTTTGATCTGGATGTTTCATAACATGTAAAAGTGCTCTATCTAATGCTTCTCCTATCTTTTTACCTGGTGAAAAGCCATTATCAATAAGATCTTTCCCATTTATAGCAAGCTGCTTTATGAGGTAACATTCTTTATCTTTAATAATTTCATCTTTATAAGCTTTAGCTTCTTCTATCTGTTTAAGCTTTGCCTTAAGCTTAGATGGTGCCTGAGCCTTTGCATCTGCCTCTTGAACCAGCATAAGCTTATCAAATAAGCCTGGTCCTATTTCATTTAGGAGCCTTTTGATTGTTAGCTTGGTTATCTTATGTTCAAGATGATAGTCATGATTTTTAATGAGACTAAGAATATCATTAATTGAAGCATTATCTAATCTCAGCCTTTTCAGAATTTCTCCAGAAAGCTCTACACTTTTTTGTGCGTGCCCCTCAAAATGGTCAATGCCTTTTTTATCTGTGGTTTTTGTATAAGCTTTCCCGATATCATGAAGTAACATGGTTATTCTAAGAATAGGATCTGGTGCTACTTTCTCCATGCCACAAAGGGTATGCTCTGCCACATTATAGATATGATGAGGATGGTTTTGGGATGTGGTAAAGGCAGGAATAAATTCTGGAATGATATAAGGTAATAAATCAAGCTCATAAAACATTTGGATATGCTTTGGTGATGGTGAAATGCATACTTTCATCCATTCATCACGTATACGTTCCTTACTAATATGCTCAAGCAAATTTTTACACTGCTCAATCCCCACTATCGTGCTTTTACTGATTGAAAATCCAAGCTGAGCAGAGAAGCGTACTGCCCTTAAAATCCTTAGAGCATCTTCACTAAAACGCTGCGTTGAGTCTCCAACGCACCTAATAATACTGTTTTCAATATGCTCTTTGCCATGATAAGGATCAATAAATCCTCTATTTGGATGATAGGCTATTGCATTCATAGTAAAATCTCTTCTTGCTAGGTCAAGTGCAATGTCTTCTACAAAGGAAACCTTTTCTGGTCTTCTAAAATCCTTATAATCTTCTTCAATTCGGTAAGTCGTTACTTCATATTGCTCTTTAGAAAGTACAATCGTTACTGTTCCATGTTGTATTCCTGTATCATAGGTTCTTTTAAATAATTGCTTTACTTTCTCAGGTTTTGCATTGGTTGTGATATCCCAATCATGAGGACTTCTTCCCATAAGCATGTCACGAACACATCCACCTACTATGTAGGCTTCATAACCTGCCTCTTCAATGGTGCTAATAATTTGCAGAGCTTCTTTTGGTATTTGGCTATTATAGCTTTTTAACATTTCATCTCCCCATTTTCTAAAAGTGCCTAAGCAAATCAAACCGTTTGCTTAGGCATTTACTATGTGTTATTCCTTACTAAATAATTCTTTTTTCATATAGCCCTTACCGAACATCACATCATATTGCAAAAGCCAATGATCTTGTTTCCTAAGTTTCATCGCCTTGGAAGGTAAAACTCTTGGACTACCCTTTTCATCTAAAGATACAAACGAAGTGTAGGCAGGAACTTCTTCTTTAAGCTGTAGTAAGAATCTAAAATACTTTGGCATCTCCATCTCTGAGTGACCTAAAACATAAGGTGCTATATAGTGGGTATTCATAATGCCTGCATCTTCTGGTTTAATATTATAATTATTCCATAGAACAAATGGTGTTGTATGAAGCTTCACATGCTCCTTAGCAGTAAAATCTAGGTTTTTGACATACCCTAGTTCTTGATAAACACTATAGTTGTTTCCAAGGGATGGCAAGTGGTCACCAAACATAACAATAACAGTTGGTTCATCTATTTCTTTAAAATAGTCTATCAGATACCGAAGTGCAGTATCTGCATTTTTTACACCTTGCACATAGTTATTTAAAATATGCTGTGTGTCTACAGATAAGTTTGTATTGGTTATCTTAATGGTTCTATTTTCATAAGGCTTATCTTCATACGTCCCATGGTTTTCCATAGTCACTAAAAAGCTAAAGAATGGCTTATTGTTTTCTTTTTCATTTTGCTCATACTGGTTAATAATTTCTTTAACTGCACTCATATCAGAAATATAGCCTGCTTCTATTTCTGGATCCTCAAAATCATCTCTAAATAAAGCTTTTTCAAATCCCAGCCTAGGATAAACATTTTCCCTATCCCAAAACCAGCTCACATAAGGATGAATCCCTACTGTATAGTATCCCTCATTTCTTAGATAAGATACTAAAGATGGCATAGGCTTTTTAACATATTGTTCATAAGCAATAGAGCCATAAGGCAAAAATGCCATAGAATGACCTGTTAATGCCTCAAACTCAGGATTTGCTGTGCTTCCTCCAAACTGTGGGCTAAGTAGCCAGCCACTGACTGCTTCATTTCTTAGCTTACGAATTGTTGGTATTGGGTCTTCAGAAAATCGTAATTTTTCAAACTGGGTTGGATCCCAAAAGGCTTCACTCATAATCATAATAATATTCGGTGTTTCTTGTGCATGAGCTGTGGTGGTATCCCCACCTTTTGAAATAGTATTAACGATTTTATTCAGTGCCTTTTTGCTATACTTACTCGGCTGCTGTATCACGATGCTCTTAACATTCATCATAAAGCCCATTAAGAAGCCATTTCTTTCATAATTTTGCCCTTGATCCCAGTTGACATCTTGGATCTTAAGAGCCTGTAGTGCTTTAGGATTAATATAAATATTTGTAAAAGTTAACCCAAGCTGTGCACTAATAAGTATGCTCATAATAAGCCTTATTTTCCACTTGATTTTAGTCTTCTTGATAGAAAGACTAATTACAGCAAATAAAAGTATAATACTTAGTGCAAACCATAATATTGGGGTAAATTCAATGTCTACATACTTTAGGATATTGCCCGCCTCTTTGCCTATTTTTAAGTCCCATGGCAAAAATGGGTCACCTCTTATAATCATCTTAAAATAATTAGCTAGAGCAGCTCCTCCAAAAATTACTCCAGTTATGAAAGAAGCTGCCCATATTCTTGAAGATATAAAATAAATGAACATAAATACGCTAATGATCAGCATGTATCCAAGCCAAAAGTTTATATTAAATAGCTTTGCCCATTCAAGAGTATCATCTATATTCCCTCTTTGTATTAGTTCAATCGAAAAGGTTAATACAAGAGCATAAACAAAGCCATAGGCTAACTGAAATACGTGAAGAAAAAATGCTTTATTCCATACATGATTTACTTTTTTTACTGTAGGTTGTTTGCGTGCAGTAACACTGTCAACGTAATAACCTGGCATTATAGTGTCCCCCCTAACATAAAGCCAAATGCAACACTAATAATACCTCTTCTTAAGAAAAAAATCTAGAGATTTTTATTAATTAATAAAATTTTCCATTATTACTAGATGCAAAGGCAAAGATTAACGACGCTTTCCTAATATCCTTATTAAAGAAATGAATAAATTAATAAAGTCTAAGTATAAATCTAGTGCACCCATAACACAATTTTTAACAAAATGTTCTTGGCTTAAAGAAGCATTATAAGCTCTTTGTTTAAGCTTTTGTGTATCATATGCTGTAAGTCCGACAAAAATGATAACGC
>JAEYPM010000012.1 GCA_023410675.1 Bacillota bacterium
AATACAATAGCTATGAAGAAGTTACAGGAGAGCTTAGGAAACTATTATCACTAAGTATCCACCAAAATACAAATGCCATGATTACAACACATGATGATAAGATAAAGATCATTGGTGGAAATGCAACGGAAAGAGCAGTACTTGGCTTCGCAGCAAAGGATACTTATGAAGGCGTAGAAAGGATTCATTCAATACCATTTAATAGTGATAACAAATATTCAGCAACACACGTTCATGGTGATTACCACTATACGTTAATTAAAGGAGCACCTGAACGCATTATTAACAAATGTCAATATTATTTTGATGACAATGGACAAAAACAAGCCTTTAGTGACAGAAAAGTAGTTGAAGATCAAATAGATGTTTTAGCAAATCGTGCTATTAGGGTTCTTGCACTTGCAGTGACAGATAGTGAACTTGACGAAGAGGGTCTTCCAGAGGGTGAATGGACACTAGTTGGTGTTATTGGTATCAGAGACGAAGTAAGGCCAGAATCTGTAACTGCTATTGCCGAAGTGCAAAATGCAGGTGTTCAGGTAGTTATGATCACAGGAGACCGCAAAGATACAGCTGTAGCTATTGCAAAAGAAGCAGGACTCTTAAAGGACGAAAAAGACATTGTCCTTACTTCTGAAGAGCTCCAAAACTTAGATGATGAAAAGCTAAAAGAAATGCTTCCTAATATCAAAGTTATATCAAGAGCATTACCAAGTGATAAGAGTAGGCTTGTAAAAGTTGCACAAGAGCTCAATCTAGTAGTTGGTATGACAGGCGATGGCGTTAACGATTCCCCAGCTTTAAAGAAAGCGGATGTAGGCTTTGCTATGGGTGGCGGAACAGAGGTAGCAAAAGAAGCTAGTGATATTGTTATTATGGATGATAATTTCAGTTCCATTGATAAAGCAATCCTCTATGGACGAACGATTTTTAATAGTATACGTAAATTTATTATATTCCAGCTAACGATTAATGTTGCGGCGGTGCTTATTTCTTTTGTGTCTCCTCTTCTAGGTATGGAAAACAACCCTCTTTCAATTACACAAATACTTTGGGTAAACCTAGTTATGGATACACTTGCAGCATTAGCTTTTGGAGGAGAGCCAGCACTTAAGAGATTTATGAAGGAAAGACCAAAACGACGAGATGAAAATATTGTTAGTGGCTATATGTGGAGTTCTATCCTTACAGGCAGTATTTGGGTATTTGCACTCAGTCTCTTTATGCTCTTAACACCTTTTGCAAAAGCTATATTTAGAGAAGGAGCAAATGATAAATACTTATTAACTGGTTACTTTGCATTCTTTATATTTGTTGCAGTATTTAACGCATTTAATGCAAGAACAGACAAACTGAATTTGTTTGAAAACATCGGTAAAAACAAAGGGTTTTTGCGTATTATTCTGCTCATTACAGTTGTTCAAGTACTCATGACTTACTTAGGAGGCGTTATATTAAGGTGCTTTGGACTAACAATCAATGAATGGATCTTTGTAATTATTGCGGCAATAACAATTATACCTGTAGACTTAGTAAGAAAGATTATTGTAGGATCTAAAAATTAATGAGTGATAGAACTCTAGAATACTTTAGTATTTTAGTCTTTATCAAAATATAATTAAGGAGTGATTTAGATGGGAATTAGTTTACAAAAAGGGCAAAAAATAGACTTAACAAAGCAAAATCCAGGACTTACAAAACTATTGGTTGGACTTGGTTGGGATACAAATAAATATGATGGTGGATTTGATTTTGATTTAGATGCAGTTGCATTTTTACTTGGTGAAAGTGGAAAGGTAGTAGGAGAAAATGATGTTATATTCTACAATAACAAAACACATCCAAGTGGCGGCGTTGAACATCAAGGAGATAACTTAACAGGTGAGGGCGAAGGTGACGACGAAGTTATTAAAGTAGACTTATCTAAAGTACCTGCAAATATTAGCAAGATAGATTTTACAGTTACTATTCACGAAGCAGACACAAGAAAACAGAATTTTGGTATGGTGTCTAATGCTTTTATTAGGATCGTAGATGAAGCTACAGGAACAGAACTTGTAAGATATGATCTTGGAGAAGATTTCTCAATTGAAACAGCAGTTGTAGTTGCCGAATTATATAGAAATGGTAGCGAGTGGAAATTCAACGCTATCGGAAGTGGTTTCCAAGGAGGACTTGCAGCACTTTGTGGCAACTTTGGTGTAGCAGTAGGCTGATAGAATAGAGATACTAGGTGTTATTTCTAAGTCGTTATGGATCAATTCACCCTATTCATTGAGAAGGGGGAAGAAATCTTTATTAATTATGAGTAGTATTTGAAATTATATATAGAGTGCACAGAGCAAGACATAATCTTTACCTGTGCATTCTATATAACCAGTAGGAGGGATAGGGTGAGCTACGAAATACTATATCAAGGTGCATTTCCAATAGTAAAATATAAATTAAGACAAGGTGAACGCATAAAAGCAGAATCTGATGCAATGATTGCTATGTCACCCACCATAGATGTAACAGGTGGCGTTGAAGGTGGTTTGGTTCGTGGATTTACGAGAATGCTAGCAGGTGAGAAGTTTTTCTTCCAGTACCTAACAGCAACACGTGGAGAGGGTGAAGTGCTTTTTGGTCATGCAATTCCAGGGGGCATTATAGATGTTGAATTAGATGGAACTTATGGACTTAGAGTTCAAAAAGATGGATTTTTAGCAAGCACAGAAGGCGTTGATGTTGATACTAAGGTGCAAAACTTAGTGCAAGGGATATTTTCTAAAGAAGGCTTTTTTGTGCTCAATGTAAAAGGGAAGGGAACTGTATTTCTAAGCAGTTATGGAGCAATACATCCGATTAATCTTGCAGCTGGTGAAGAAGTCATTATTGATAATGGACACTTAGTTGCATGGGCAGATTATATGCAATATACTATTGAAAAAGCATCTAGTAGTGGATGGGCTCAAAGTATCATGTCTGGGGAGTGCCTTGTGTGCAGGTTTAGAGGACCTGGTGTTATTTTAATTCAAACCAGAAATCCCAGTGGGTTTAAAAATTGGTTAGCAAAGATGGGATTTACAACATCAAGTAGATAATGTGTTGTAAGTTAGGAGGAATATTTCATGGCAGTAAATTTACAAAAGGGTCAAAAAGTAGATTTAACAAAAGGTAGAAGTGGGCTAAGAGAAGTGATCGTTGGTCTTGGCTGGGATGAAGTGGAACAAGATAGAAGTTTTTTTGGAAGTCTTTTTTCGAAACCTAAGCAAGCTATTGATTGTGATGCTTCTGCCATAGTATGTGGCCCAGATGGAAAATTAAGTCAAGCAAGTGATGTTGTCTATTTTGGAAATCTGACACATAGAAGTGGCTGTATCCTTCATAAAGGGGATAACTTAACAGGAGAAGGCAAAGGAGATGATGAGCAAATCGTCGTAATCCTTGATAAAATGCCACCTAATGTGAGTAAGATTGTATTTGTTGTTAATATTTTTCAGGCGGCTGCAAGACAACAGCATTTTGGTCTTATCAAAAATGCATTTATTCGTGTAATAGATGCCAGCACTCATGAAGAACTTTGCCGATATAATTTAAGTGAGAAAACTTATGATGGCATGACGGCTATGATATTTGGTGAACTCTATCGTTATGAAAACGAATGGAAATTTAGTGCAATTGGTGAAGCAACAAGAGATGATTCAATTAAAGACCTAAGTTTAAGGTATAGGTAATTGATAAATTGCGTGATCAATCAAATGATGTATAAAATAAGGTATATAAGGAGGACTAAATTATGGCAGTGAATCTTGCGAAAGGACAACGCGTAAGTCTGGATAAATCTATGACAAGAGCTCTTGTAGGACTAGGATGGGATGTCAATCGATATGATGGGGGCTATGATTTTGACCTAGATGCCGCAGCATTTTTACTGGGCGAAAGTGGAAAAGTGCTTAATGATTCAGATTTTATTTTTTACAATAATTTGAACGGAAGAAATGGTGCTGTAGTACATACAGGAGATAATCTTACTGGAGCTGGCGATGGAGATGATGAAGTCATCCTTATCGATTTTACAAAGGTGCCTAGCGAGATTCATAAAATTGCCATTACCGTAACCATTCATGATGCACAAACAAGAAGACAAAATTTTGGTCAAGTATCGAATGCCTATGTAAGAGTGGCAAGAATGGAAACAGAAAATGACCTTACAGGAGAAACAGCATTCCGCTTTAATTTAGTAGAAGAATTTTCAGTTGAGACAGCTTTAGTAGTATGTGAGATATATAGACATGGAAATGACTGGAAGTTTAATGCTATAGGTGCAGGATATCAAGGAGGACTTGCAGCTTTGTGTCGTAGCTTTGGCATCAATGTTTAAAATATCGCACAGTGAAGGGGTCAACTATTTTGCCCCTTCATTTTGTGCATTATGTAAGGTTGTTTATCATATTTTATAAAAATGATAAAATAAGGGGTATAAAATATGAGTGCTAATATTCAATATATGCTAGATAGTGTAAATGCAAATGGCACAGTTCAATTACCTGTTGGGGAATTTAAAGGTCCTTTTTATATAAGAAAAGCATGCACTATTATTGGAAACGGAGCGACTTTGTGGGGCAAACAAGGGCCAGTTTTGGTCATTGAAGCACAGGGCGTTACCGTTAAGAATTTAAGAATAGAGGTTACTGAAGAACCAGTAAAACCTGAAGATTTTATATGTTTAGTGGATAAGTCAGGGCATACAGTATATGAACAAATAGAGATTATAGGAAATGTGGTAGGCGTGCCAGGAGAAGATGGTGTATGGAATATTCCTAAAGTGATTTCACTTGGTAGTTTCCCAGCAGATACAGAGGCTACTTTTAATATCGAGGTCATGACACCAGTAAATCTTAATATACATTCTATGGTTAAAGATATCAATCTATCATCTACCCAGCTTACTCCAGGTAAGCATGTACTGATTCTTCAAACAAGTAAATTAAAGGAAGAGACATTTTTATATGGAGAAGTTTTATTTAACTCAACTTTTATAAGGAGAAGCTATTTAAGTGGAAGAGTTAAAAGTGAAGGCACTAACTATACATATAATCAATTAATTTATGAAACAAAAGAAAACAGCAACGTTATAACACCAATGATATTAGATTCCAATATAACCCAACTTAAAAGAGGAGAACGTATATCTATTCAAGATTTGTTAGGAAGTAGTATTAGGTTAAATTTGCACTATTCAGCAACACTTCAAGAAATGGAAATAGATCCTTATGTATTTTTACTAAGTGAAAGTTTGAAGGCAGTTAGCGAGGATCATCTCGTGTTTTTTGGGAACCCTTCTTCAAAATGTGGTGGTGTACATTATTTAGAAGAAAATCATGAGAAGTATATAGAAATCAATTTAGAAAATATACCTTCCGAGGTTCATACGATTTCCATTGCTTATTCTATATATGGAGATAAGCCAAACTTCAATTTTTCTAAAGTCATCAGCCCAACAATTAGTATCTTTTCAATGGGCGAAGAGAAGATGCGTTTTTCACCAGATAATTTACTTATAGAAACGACTATTACATCAGTAGAGTTTTATAGGTATAAAAATGAGTGGAAGTTAAAAGCTATTGGAGCAGGTTATAGGGATGGGCTAAAGCGTTTGTGTGAAAATTATGGTCTAACGGTATTATAAACAATATAAGGGAGTAGGAAGATTAGTGCTATGAAATATGAATTTAACGACATTCGTATACCAGGGAAAAGTTGGAATAAATATGCATCAAAAGAACTATTACAATATGCTATAGGTGGCTTATTATATACGCCAGCAGTCCATTTAACTGTAGCAGAATCTATTAGAGATAAAAAATATGAACATGTAAAATCAATGGCATTATGTCTAGAGGATTCGATAACAGATGATAGCCTTACACATGCAGAGGATGTGCTTACACAGACAATCTCAAAAATACATGAGTATGTGTTAAAAAGAGAAATAGATATAGACGATCTACCACTTATTTTTATTCGCATAAGAAGTGCAGAGCAAATGAAAAGAATAGCTGATAGGCTATGTGAGCACTACGAAGTGATTACGGGTTTTATTATTCCAAAATTTGATTTAGGAAATACTAAGGATTATATTGATACACTTCATTATGTAAACAGAACATTAGTAAAGCAAAAAATATATATTATGCCAATTATTGAAAGTCATAATGTATTAAATATAAATACAAGAATACCGGAATTGGTTGGAATTAAAGAAAGTTTATCAGAAGTCAAAGACTATGTTTTAAATATCAGAGTAGGTGGCAATGATTTTTGTAACCAATATGGCTTTAGACGCAGTAGCCACAATACTATTTATGATATAGGCGTGATCAATAGCGTTCTATCAGATATTATGAATGTTTTTGGTAAAGAGTACATCATTTCAGCTCCTGTATGGGAGTATTTTTCAGGAAGCACGGTTAATGGATGGGCAAAAGGTTTAAGAAGAGAGCTTGAAAAAGATAAGCTAAACGGCTTTGTTGGGAAAACTGCTATCCATCCTTCGCAGTTAGAAGTGATTCAAAGAGCCATGGTTGTAGATTATGGGGATTATATGGACGCAAAGGCTGTATTAGACATGGGTAAGGAAATGCTTGCCGTTCAAAAAAGTGCCTATAATGAACGGATGAATGAAGTAAAAGTACATACTAAATGGGCACGCAAAGTACTTCACTTAGCAGAGATTTATGGAGTGAACTAATATGAAAAAAACAGTTAACGTGTGGTTTAATCATTGGTTTAGTACAGCTTATTATATTATTGATCTTCTAAAAAAAGATGAAGCAATAGATTTTTATGTTATTGGGACAAATATGAGCCTTGATTCTCCCATAAAACTTATGTGCGATGAATGGTACCAAGAACCAGAAGACATTAGTGATAAGCAATACCTTGATTTTTGTCTTGAGTTTTGCAAGAACAATCACATCGAAGTATTCGTCCCCAAAAGAGGCATGGATGTGATTTGCAAAAACTTAAGCCGTTTTGAGGAGCTATCTGTCAAGGTTCTAGTAGAAAGAGACTATGAGAAATTTGCCATGTTCAATGATAAGGCACAAACCTACGACTATTGCAATAACTTTGCACCAGCCTATGTACCCATGCATAATATTGTTAATACTGCTGAGGAATTTAAAAAAGCATATGAAGGCATAGTCAAGCATTATGAAAGAGTATGTATTAAATTTGCACAAGACGAAGGAGCAAGAAGTTTTAGGGTTATTGATCCATCTATTAGTCAAAATAATGGGCTATATAGAACTGTAGGCAACAAGATGACTCTAGAACAAGCACTTTCAGTACTGAGTCAGCAAGGTAGTTTTCCCGATCTCATTGTCATGCCTTACTTAGCAGGTAATGAAGTAAGTATTGATTGCTTAAATACTGAAAAGGGGCTTATCTATGTGCCAAGAATTAAAAATGGGACACGGATCACAGAAATATGTTATAATCAAGAAATTGTAGATGTATGTCATGTGTTTTGCAAACAGTTACAGTTAACAATGCCATTTAATATTCAGTTTAAATATCATGAAGAGCAATTGTTTTTGTTAGAGATTAATACGAGAATGTCAGGGGGTATCCAGCTTTCATCTCTTGGCTCTGGCGTTAATATACCTAATATTGCAATAAACCAGTTAATAGGTAATAATAAAGAGTGGCAATTAGATACGAAACATAAAAAAGTAACATATATTGAAAAACCACTTATACTTTAGAAAACAAACTTAGCGAATGAACTACACAATATAAATTCTACAAAAACTATTTAATAGGCAAAGGACATAAATATGAAGGTTATTGAAAACAAAACAAAATATTCAATTAAAGATATTATTCAGATGGCTAAAAGAGATAACAATAAAAAAAGGAGTTATTTGTTTGTCAATCCAGTGCAGGCAAAACATATTCCAGTTTCACCAAATGATGCTCTTAAGCTATTTGAGGGATTAGGTGATGAACTTAGGAGAAGTTATGGTAATGAAAGAGTAGTGATTATTGGATTTGCAGAAACAGCTACGGCTATTGGCGTGGCAGTGGCAAATTGTTTTGGTGAACATACCTATTATATTCATACAACAAGAGAACAGGTACAGGACGCTGAGATTATTGTAAGCTTTGAGGAAGAACACAGTCACGCAACAGAGCAAAAGTTATATTGCCATAATCCAAAAGAAGTCCTTTTAAAGGCACAGAGAATTATTTTTGTTGAGGATGAAGTGACGACTGGGAAGACAATTTTAAACTTTGTGAATGCCTTAAAAGAAAATGGCTATATTAAAAAACATCACAAAATAGCTATAGCGTCTATTGTCAATTCCATGCAAAAAATGCATCTCGAGACCTATCAAAATATGCACATTAATATTCATTATTTAATTAAAATTGAGTATGAACATAAAGAAGATCAGTTTGACCTTCTTTCTTTTGCTGAGGATAAGACAGACAGTGAACAGTCAAGACGAGAATTATTATTAAATATTGAGTCAATACAAGGGAAGATTAATCCCCGTGTGTGTGTTAAAATAGATGTGTATCAAAAGGCATGTAAAGTATTAGCTGAGGATGTTATCCACTATATAGGAAAAGATAACTTGAAGGATAAAAAAATCCTTGTTTTAGGAACAGAAGAATTTATGTATCCTGCTATTTATGTAGGGTATGAAATAGAAAAGAGACAAAGAGTAAAAAATGTCAAAGTTCATGCGACAACAAGAAGTCCTATCATGCCAAACTTAGGGGATTCTTATCCTATTAAAAACAAAACAAAACTTATGAGCTTTTATGAAGAAGAGAGGCAGACTTATATTTATAATTTAGCTGAGTATGATAAGGTTATTATTGTAACGGATGCAGAAGAAGGCTTAGATGAGGCATTTTATGGTTTAGGACAGGTACTCTATGAGAGAGGCTGTAAGGATATCTTAGGCATAAGGTGGGTGGAGTAATGTTTTCATCATACAAAGAAGAGGATGTAACCCTATTACTAACAGATATATCAGGCATGGTCACTCCTTTATCAACCAAAGAAAGAGAAAAGAGAATTCAAAATGGAACCCATTACTCAGAAATGCTTCCTATTGAGTATGCACCAACACAAGAATATATTAGGATTTATAAAGATACTTTGGAGGAACATGCACAGCTTACAGGGCATGCAGTATCAAAGGTAGCAGAAAAAATTATTGCTAAAAAGGGCAAGGATGTTGTGCTAGTATCTTTGGCACGTGCTGGTATTCCAATAGGTATTTTAATCAAAAGATACCTAGAAAGTAAATATGCTATTAAAATTAGGCATTATACCCTATCGATTATTAGGGGCCGTGGCATTGATGAAGTAGCCATGAATTATATTTTAGATAGACATAAGCCAGAGGAATTACAGTTTGTAGATGGTTGGACAGGAAAAGGAGCTATTTTAAAGGAGCTGAGAAAAGTACTTCAAAATTATAGAGGTGTATCTGATGAACTCGCAGTGTTATCCGATCCAGCTTGGATTACAGATCTATGCGGAACTCATGAAGATTTCCTTATCCCAAGCTCTTGCCTTAATGCAACCATATCTGGTCTTTTAAGCAGAACCTTTTTGCATAGGGATTACATTAAACCCACAGATTTTCATGGAGCGATGTTTTATAAAGAACTGATAGATCAAGATGTATCTTATGAATTTATTGATACTGTTCAAAAATATTTTAAATATGACATAATCCTAGAAAATAAAGAAAGCGATATTCCAAATAGCAGTATGGGACAGTGTGAAGTCTATAAAATAGCAGAAGAATTTAATATAAAAGATATTAATTTTATTAAGCCAGGTATTGGTGAAACAACAAGGGTTCTTTTAAGAAGGGTGCCGTGGAAAATACTTGTTAAAAATAAAAACGATGCCAAGTTTTTAAAACATATCTTAAGACTTGCTGAAGAAAAACAAGTAGAGGTAATAGAATATCCCCTTACAGCATATCGTGCATGTGGCATCATAAAAGACTTAAGTGCAGACCTCTAAAAAACCATTAGGGACAGTTAATGAAAATTAATCACTTTTAACTTTTAGAGACAGTTAATAAAGAGCCAAATAATTTGTGGTTAAGAGACTAGAATTAAGATTAAGGGGACGGTTAATAAAAAACAAAAAGATGGAGAAATAGCATGATACTTTTTGCTTCAGATTTAGATAATACACTCATATTTTCATATAAGAAAGTTACAAAAGAAGCCATATGCGTAGAGGTTTTGGATGATAAGCCTTTATCTTATATGACACTTTGGACGCATCAGGCTTTGCAAGAAATAGAGAAGAAAACTATTTTTGTGCCTGTAACAACACGCTCGCTGAAGCAGTACAATAGAATTCAGTTACTTGAAGATAAAGTGCCGCATTATGCTTTAGTAAGCAATGGAGGTATTTTATTAATTGATGGTGCAATAGATAACACTTGGTATGAAGAGTCAAAAAGGCAAATCAGTGGCTGCATGGCTGAACTTCATAAAGCCATAGAAATCTTAAAAACAGATGAAAATGTAACATTAGATCCAAGATTTGTGGATGATTTATTTGTTTTTACTAAAACATCAGATACAGGTGCTACTGTTAAACTACTTAACAAAACACTAGATCTAGAAAAGGTCACTATTGACCTTAATGAGCAGAAACTTTATGTGTTGCCAAAAATGTTAAATAAGGGCGTAGCACTAGAACGCTTGAAAAAACAATTAGAGATAGATTTAGTTATTAGCAGTGGAGATAGTTATTTTGACGTACCTATGCTGATGGCAGCAGATATTGGTATTATTCCTAAGGAAAATAAGATTAAAGAATTTTTAAGCCTGCATCCCAATATTATAATAGCCAAAGAAGAAGGCATGAGTTTTTCAGATGAAATACTTAGGATGGTTACTCTATACATAGAAGAAGATAATAATACGAAGATGGCTTGATAGAGGTACTCCCTAAATGTTAGAGACGATAGATTTGCATTTAGCGGTGTACTTTTTTATACCAAGTTATAAAAAATATATTGACAAATTTTTGGATTATGGTATTATATATTTGTAGGTAATAATAATTATCAACTAATAAATATTATAATTTGTGTTGGTTGATTAAAATAATAATATTACATTATGGAGGGAATTATTTATGAAAAAATATGTATGTTCTATTTGTGGTTATGTTCACGAAGGAGATGGAGCACCAGACCAATGTCCAATTTGTAAAGCACCAGCAGCTAAATTTATTGAGCAGTCAGGAGAATTAAACTTTGCAGATGAACATAGAATTGGGGTTGCTGCAGATGTTGATGAGAGAATCCTAGAAGGTCTTCGTCAAAACTTTATGGGTGAATGTACAGAAGTAGGAATGTACCTCGCTATGAGCCGTCAAGCAGATAGAGAAGGTTTCCCAGAAATAGCAGAAGCATATAAACGCATTGCATTTGAAGAAGCAGAGCATGCAGCAAAATTTGCTGAACTTCTTGGTGAAGTTGTAGCAGCAGATACAAAGAAAAACCTTCAAATGAGAGTAGATGCAGAACATGGTGCATGCCAAGGCAAGAAAGATATTGCTACACTTGCAAAAGAATTAGGTTATGATGCAATCCATGACACTGTACATGAAATGTGTAAAGACGAAGCAAGACATGGAAAAGCATTTGCAGGATTACTTAACAGATATTTCCAAAAGTAAAATAATTATCTATCAACACATATAATTAAATAGTTAAATTTGCATAAGACAAAAGGAAGGCAGCTACTGCCTTCCTTTTGTTTGCCTAATAAGAATGATACATAATATAAAGATTGATACTTTGAATACCTTTAATCTACTACAATTACTTATTTTCTACAGTTAATACGCCAGAACAATGAGATAATTGAATATACATACAAGAATATGCACCACTAAGGCTTTCTTTCATTTCATCTGCTACAAAATAAATTTCATCATTATCCCAAGACTCTTTATATGTTGTTTTGCTTTTTTCTAATTCTTCCCTTGTTTCAAACGAAATATCTCCTATTAGTATCTTTCCTTTTTCAGCTAACACATTGTTAAGTAATTTTATAAAACTAATTTTTTCTTCATCTGTTAAGTGGTGCATGGCATAGGTACTAATTATATAATCAAAATGATTGCTTTTTATTGCATCGGTAATCCTTTGGAAAAATCCCATTTTATTAATGTTGCATGAGGCATTTTCTGCTTTGCAATATCTATCATCTTAGTTGAAAAATCAATACCTGTAATGTTATAACCAACATTATATAATTGCGTTGTTAATATTCCAGTTCCAAATCCAATGTCTAATATATTAACACCATTTTGTTTTCTTACTTGATTGTAAATATAGTTTAAGACATCTTTATAGCCTTCAAACGGATAAGCATTGCTTTCTTCACTAATATTTACACTCTTGTCATATCCAGCTGCCCATAAATCAAAACCTATATCATCTAGCATTTTCACGATCTCCCATCCCAAAATCTAAACTGATTCATCTGTGCACTAAAATTCTTTGTTGCCATTGTTAGTAGTCTTTAATACTCCTTTTGGCTCTTTAATATAATTAGAATATATAATTAATTTAGTATAGTCTAGCAAAATAAAGTATAGCATAATTGTGTAAAACATGAAAGTAATTGAATGTAAAGCCTTATTAATCAAAATAGTTTAATGGTTTTCATTGATGATATTATGGAATAGTAAAGCCTCAGAAGTATGGAAGTAAAATATCTATTTTAGAAGAAGGTAAGGGGTTATTAGATGTTATTGATATATAACTTAGTTTATTATATAAGCTGATTTTACAACTTGATTAAATATAGTGAAACAGGGTAGTGTTTGTAATAGAAGAGGTTTATACTATAAAGATAGTAGGTAAAACAAAGAACAAACAAGGAGAGATGACGATGAAACAACACTTAAGGATAACAGCAATAGTCTTACTTTTTAGTATATTCATAAGCACTACGATTTTTGCAAATAAAAACACTAAGCTGATTATTAATAATACAGCTACTGAAATGCCATCTGCACTGAGTATTAAAGAAGGATATATTCCATTGAGATGGATGGTTCAAAAGATGGGAGCATCAAAAGTTATATGGGAAAAAGAGACTGTAACAGTGGAGATACCAAGCTTTTTGGAAATGCATCAGTACGTTAGCTATTTAAGAGGCTTAAACACTGTGAATGAAAATCATTATCCTTTGCCAGAGCGATATAAGGAATTTAATTTTCCTACTGCTGAGTTTGTGAACTATGACGCTTACATAGAGCAAAAACCTTTGACAATTAATATCACAAGTAATGGGTTTTCAATGCCATGGACTCTTTATGATTATGAAATAATAGATGGAACTCTTTATGTTGATCATAGATGGCTTAATACCTTATTTTTAGCAGATACAAAGTATGATGCCAGAGCTAATACTATAGAAGTAACCTACATGCCACACAAAGAGCTTCAAGACAACATAAGTGAAATAGAAAAAGCAATAGCACCAATTGAGCCAGAGGAAGCTCTTGCCCTATGGATCAAAGGGCAACAGGTCAGAAGTGGTAGCTTGCAATACGCAGCTTTATCTCCATTGCTTAAGCAAAAAGCTATGACTGCAGTCAAAAATCAGGGCTGGGTGACTGGAGGCTCTAGTCCTTCACTTGGAAAAGCTACTGTTTTGGAAACAAAAAAGATTGATGAAAATACTATAAGCTATGTTATTGAGTATGATGAAATGCTGAGCGGATCCATCTATAATAAGTTTAAGCAAACAATTACGATTCAAAAGCAGGTTAATGATCATACAGAAAACTGGTTGATCACACAGGTAGACAACAATAATTCTTATTATACTATACTGCCTGATGAAAATCAAAATGACGACGGTGACATTCTATAGAACACACATATTATTTGTAAAGCTATACGATGTGGGTTCATAGAAGAGCTTCACAGAAACAAGAGAAGGTGCTAGTGTGCATAATGAAAAAATTGAAATTGTAATTGAAGACTATGATGAAGATCATATCATAGCATATGTCGAGAAAAACAATAAAAGTATGCTGTTTATATTTGCACTTTATGATTGTGCTGAAAATATGGAGTTTTGGGGCTTCAATGTTACTTATGGAAGTAAGAATGCTAGAGATGGGCTTATTTTTGAAGGTAAGGATAAAACACTTGCAAAAACTGAAATAGAAATTTTTATTAATCAGTACAACTTAAATGAGTGTGATCCTTGAGATGAAGATAGCAGCATAAATGTACATTTTTAGGTTGATCATTTGACCAAGGGGAGGGAATTTTACATTGCCAAAAAATGATAATATGCTGGCAATTTTATGGATGCTAAGCTCAAATAAAAAGACAACTGCTAAGCAAATTGCTGAAAAGTTGGAGATTAATATACGAACAGTTTACCGTTATATTGATGCTCTTAGCATAAGTGGCGTACCCATCATTTCAGATTCTGTTCATAATGGGGGTTATTCGTTGATCCATGATTTTCATCAAGCCCCTTTGGTTTTTGATATTGAAGAGAAGAAAGCACTTCTCTATGCAACTACTTATGCAAAGGACGCAGGCTATCCATTTAGTGATGCTCTAAGTCGTGTGATTGAAAAATTAAAATTGTATTCAACTGAGGAACAGGAGAGTATGCTTAATCGCTATATAGTAGGTTTTGAAGTTGCAAAGCAGCACATTGTTCCAAGTCTAAAAGCTTTGCTAGAAGAATTAACAATTGCAATTGCTAATGAGCAGTCTATTGAAATTGTGTACCGCACCAAAAGAGATGAGAAGCATCAATCAAGAGTCATTGATCCCTATGGGATATTATATTGGTGTAGCAAATGGTATATTAGAAATGTGAAAAGTAAACGAATGATAGTAATGATAGGAACAAGCTGTTTTATAGCTGGATTTAAAAGGCATTGGAGGATGAGCATTGAGGGTATTATTAATTATTTTTAAACTAGCCATATTTTTTTTGGCACTAATCATTGGGATAAAAATATTGGATGTTGATAGGACAATTGGAACTATAGCACTCACTGCCACAGTAGCATTGCCACATTGGTGGACTTTTCTCAAAAACCGTACGAAGAAATGGTGGGCACTTATTCCTGCTTGGCTTGTACCTATTCATGCGTTGTTGATTATCAAAACTGAGGGGACATTAAATGAAATTATTTCTACTGTTGTCTTATTATTGTTTGCATTGCCATTTTCTATCATCTACATAACTAAAATAAGACATAGGCTTAATAAGCTAAATGTTGTTATCCATAGCCTCATGGGTATATTTTTAGTATTGGGTTTTCCTATCATATATTTAGTAGCATGTATGCTAACGCCGTATTCAGGGATAGCACGTAATATTACTTATGGTGGTGCTTATGTAGGGGATGCAAAACATTTTCCATACCGCACAGCAGAGAATAAATCCCCTGTTTATACTTTTAATACTTTAGATAAGAGTGAGGAACCTAATTTATCCAATAACTATTTAGAAATTGTCAAAGATTTAAAACTAGGTGACTATGAGTCTTTTGAAGACTTTCTTCAAAGCAATGATGCCACATCGTTTTTAGTCATTAAAGATGATACACTTTTATATGAATGGTATGGTAATGGCTGTGACGAGAAGAGTCTGATGACAAGCTTTTCAGTTGCTAAATCTTTTGTATCAGCTTTAATTGGATTTGCTATTGAGGATGGTTCTATAAAGTCAGTTGATGATCCTATAACAGATTACATCCCCGAGCTTTTATAAAGGGACAGCCGTTTTAAAGACATTACGATAAAGCATTTGTTAAATATGACCTCGGGCATTCATTATGTTAAAGATGGCACGCCATGGGGGGATGATATGCTCACCTATTATGCTATTGATATGCGCAAATCTGCTTTATCAGCTAAAATAGATAAACCTCCTAATGAAGAATTTTTGTACAACAACTATAATCCTTTGTTACTTGGGCTCATTATTGAACGAACTACAGGAAAGAAAGTCACAGAATATCTTGAAGAAAAAATCTGGTATCCACTGGGTATGGAAGCTCCTTGCACATGGAGTATGGATAGTGAGCAGTCTGGTTTTGAAAAAATGCAGGTTGGTATCAATGCAAGAGCCATCGATTATGCTAAGTTTGGTAGGCTTTACCTTAATAAGGGGAACTGGAATGGTAAGCAGTTACTCAGTGAGAAGTGGGTTGAAGAATCTACTCATATTGATCCGAGAACAGCTGTGGATGACGATTATAAGTATTTTTGGTGGATCAATGAAAATGGATATTGTGCAAAAGGAGCCTTTGGTCAATACATCTATATTTATCCTAAGGAAAATATGATTATATTACGTTTCGGGACAAAGAATGACTTAGGTGATGTATGGGGAACAATCTTTGATAAAATAGCTAAGAGCATGAATGAGTCATAATAAGATTAGACCCCAAAAACAGGTGTTTTTAAAGTCCTAAATTTAGAAATCTCATATACAATTTTAATCACATCAGTGAAATTATCAATAAATGTATATAAGTATGTCTTTAAAATGCAATTAAAACC
>JAEYPM010000067.1 GCA_023410675.1 Bacillota bacterium
AATAAAAAAAGTGCTAGGAATCTTATATTCCTAACACTTAAATCTTTTCAATAAAAATGGTCGCTATAGGGCTCGAACCTATGACCCTCTGCTTGTAAGGCAGATGCTCTCCCAGCTGAGCTAAGCGACCAAAGTAGCGGAAGACGGATTTGAACCGCCGACACCACGGGTATGAACCGTGTGCTCTAGCCAACTGAGCTATTCCGCCATATTATGTTCCTTGTAAGCACTTATGTATTATATACTAAAAATAATACGAGTGCAAGGCTTTTTTATTTATCATACGACATTAAGATAACATTCTAGCAAACCCTAAAGTCAGGTAAACTGCTCCTTGTTGTTGATAATGTACTGATAATTAAGTTCCTGTAAGTCATCAACATATTTATAAAATTCATCGTCACATTCGTTGAATAGCTTATCAAGAGAATCTGTTAATAATTCATCACACAGAGCCTCTCGCACGTGTTGACCTTTGGGCAATGTACCTTCCAAAGCCAAAAGTGATTTTTTATAAATACTTGCTGTATGATGGGCACCAATTGTACATAAAGCATTTTCAATTTCTTTGGTAAAATCCCCATTAGTATTATAAAAAAATTGGGAAAACCCTCCATTATTAACCTCTGTCTCAAGTTTTGCGTTCAAATAAAATACTCTTTCTGCCTCAGATAGTTTTTCTATAGCTTCTCCAAAATCGCACTTTCGACACAACCATCCATCCATGGCAATTAGGAATTGGTTCTTATCTGTGATTGTCCAGATGGAATCTAGATCAGCTTCCCATAATGCATTAAAATCATTGCCTAATTCTTTAATAGTCTTTTTAGCTTCTTTTTGTACTTTTAGCCTTTTAAACCATTTAAACATTGGCATTCACATCCTTTTACTAAAGTAATTAATGCTCTGTCCCTTTATTGTTATGCATTATCATCACCCTAATTATATATACTATTACCAATGTTTTCAATAGTCTTAATATATCCTTCTGTATAATACACTTATGACGTTCTTACTTAATCTAGAGTCAAAAATCAGGGCTGAAATAACGGCTATTTTCCCTCTGGCAAATCAACCCCATAGGTTAAGTAAATAGAAAATACGCCCTCTTTTAATTCTGCCTCTATCACGCCCCCCATATAGCCAACTAACTTTTTTGCAATATAAAGGCCTAGCCCTGTGCCTTTATTATTACGTGATTGATCGGCTGTATAGGACCTATTAAATAAATAAGGAATATCTTCAGGAGTCAGTGTTGCCACTTGGTTGCTAAAAATAAAATGCACCTTGTTTTCTTTTTGTGTGAGGGTAATCTCTAGGTTTTTTTCTCCATAGTGAATGGCATTTTGAATAAGGTTGTGGAAGATGCGTTTTATAGTTACTGGGCAACAATCCATCATAACTGGTGCACTTGGAAGATTTAGATTTGGAACTATGCTTTTCCTTTTTAGATCTTCATAGTACTCTGTCAAAACCTCACAGACTAAGTTTAATATATTTTCTCTTTTTATCTGCATAGGGTACTTTCCTGATTCAATAAGAGAGAGTTCAAAAAAGTTTTGAACAAGTAGATTTAAAGACTTTGCCTTTTTCTCAATAATATCAAGATACTCCATTTGTTTATCTATTGGCAAGTCTCCTCTTTTAATCATTTGCACATAGCCAATGACAGAGGTTAAAGGTGTTCTAAGGTCATGTGACATATTTGCTATTTCTTTTTTTAATTCTTCTTCCATACGGAGAATTTCTATTTGCTCATTGTGATGCTCATCTAAAGTCTGATTAACCTTTTCAACAAACGCCTCTAGTTCACTATCCTTTAAAGTTAGTTGCAAACGCCGATTACTCTTTGATGAACATGACCCTAGTTGTTGTGATAACAACTTCAGTTCCTTGTGTATGAAGAATAAACGCTTATAAAGCACACTACACACGATCAGCATAATTCCAAGTAGTAGCAACCACCACACAACCTCACCTCTTCTCTGTAATTAATGGTTAAACTATTTAATGTCTGCTTTGTTAAAATTCATCATCCCTAATGCTATACTACAAATAATAAGGCCTAAAGCAATCAATATATCTCCATAGAACACATTGAGTTCAAGGGTTGAAAGGGACTCCATATAAGGAATGAGAAGAATCTGTGACACCCACTTTGGCAAGTCAAAGATTAGGATAAGTTGTTGCATAATATTTGGAAAAATTATAGCACCAATGGATGCCCCAATTGCTCCTGCCACATTACGTATGGATATAGAAATAAGTGTAAAGACACTAGCATAAACTGTAAAAAATAACCCTTCCAAGAGAAACAATTTAAATAGTGATAGGATATAGGTGCCTGTAATATCTTTCCCAAATCCAAACAGTATGGTAAAACCAAGCGTATAAGTTACCGTTACAACAAAAACAAAAAGTGTCCCCACAGCCATAAGTACTAATAACTTCGAACAATATACCTCAAAGCGACTTTTCCCAAGTGCAAGAATATTTTTAATGGTTCCCTTACTAAATTCACCTGCTATAAAAATGCCTGCAAATATAGCCATAAACAAAGTAATTGAGTCAAATTCACTCATGATCATGTAAGGCGCATTCGCCCCTATGATTGGAAAAGCAAATAAAGGCATCTCTGGGTCATTGACAGTAGTTGCTTCACTTACAAACTTAGTCATAACAGATGAGAACAAATAGATGCATAGTTCAATGAATGTAATGACCTTTAGGCTTTTACTACAGCGCAATTTATAAAACTCAGATCTTAGCAAATTATTCATTTTTTTCGCCCCCTATTAAATGCATAAAATATCCTTCTAAATCTTGACCCTTCATAGAGAGCGAACGAATCGGTACGCCTTCTTTGACTAAGCATTCATTGACAATTTCAGAGCGATCTAGATAATCATATAAATGAATAATATTGCCTGGCATTACTTCAAAAGCATGTGTATGCAATTTCTCATGCAAAATCACGGCTGCCTTCGCTGCATCAAGCGTACAAATTTTGATATAGCTTCTACATTCCCTATTCAATTCTTCTTTAGATAGTTGACGAATCAAGTTGCCCTTATGAATAATGCCATAATGTGTAGCCAGTAAGGATAGCTCTCCCAGTATATGACTTGAAATCAGAATGGTAATATTATGTTTTTCACATAATTCTTTTAATAGTTCACGAATTAATACAATCCCTGCAGGGTCTAGTCCATTCATGGGCTCATCAAGAATAATAAATTCAGGATGGTGTAATAATGCCTTAGCAAGAGCTAGGCGCTGCTTCATTCCAAGTGAAAAATCTTTTACCTTTTTTGTTCGGGTATCTGAAAGCTTGACACTACTTAATACTTCTTTAATGCGGTCTTTCCCTGGCGTTCCTGTAAGCAGTCTATAGGCTTCTAAATTTTGCTCAGCCGTCATTGAGAGGTACAGTGCTGGCATTTCAATAATACTTCCTATGTGGCTACGTTCTACCTCAAGTTTTGGTCCACTTTCCCCAAACAATTCAATTTCTCCACTATCACTATGTGTTAGACCACATAGCATCCGTATGAGTGTTGTTTTTCCTGCCCCATTTGCTCCAATAAATCCATAGATTTGCCCTTTATTAATTTCCATATTTACATTTTCTACCGCATATTGACCGCTATAACTTTTACACAGATCAAAAGTGCGTAAAATATGTTCTTCCATTTGTTCCACCTCATTTATATTTGATAGATACAGTTTACTAAACTATATTTTAGAAATAATAAAGCAAATCTTAAGAAAGTATAAAGTTTTTTTATCTAATCTGCAAGCTTAAACCCAATGCCCCAAACCGTTTTAATATATTCATTTTTGAGCTGCCCTGCACTTAACTTAGCTCTTAGGTTGCTTATATGTACATTGACCGTATTCTCATCTCCCAAAAACTCATCCTGCCATACACTCTCAAAGATATTTGCACGGGTAAATACCTTTTTAGGATGGTTCATGAGCAGATAAAGAATATCAAATTCCCTTGCTGTAAGTATGCATGCTTTATCGCCAACAAACACTTCTCTAGTGTCTAAATTTAACCGAATATCATGAAACTGAAGCATCTTATAGTCACTCAGTGGAATAGAAAATTCGCTTACGCGGCGCAGTTGTGCATGAATCCTCGCAGATAGCTCATCAATATCAAATGGTTTCGTAATATAATCATCTGCTCCAACAAATAGAGCGTCTAGTTTTGTCTTTTTATCTGACTTTGCTGACAAAACAATAACAGGCATCTTCTTATTTTCTCTTAGCTTAGCTAAAACATCTTCCCCTTTCATACCAGGAAGCATTAGGTCTAATAAAACCAGTTGCCACTCCTTTTCTTTTAGGCACATCATTGCTTCTGTACCAGAATATGCAGCATGCGGCTTATACCCTTCTCCACAAAGCATTTCACATATTAGCTGACTAATATCTGTGTCATCCTCAATAACCAATATATTTATATCTTGCATGCTTTCGACCCCTCAATAATAAATTCTATATTCAGTTTATCAGACCTTATAGGTATTGTTAAGCAAAAATGCTTAGGCAAGGCAATAAAAAAAGTACCCACTTTTATTTTAAAAGAAAGTACTTATATTAATATCTTTTTATAGTTCTTCAATATAGCATACACCTTCAATAGAGCTTAATAGAGATAAAACCTCAGAACGTTGACTTTTTAAAACATGTTCCAATGTTATCAGTACGCCGACTCCTGCTTCTGCGGATTTAGGCCTACTGATCTCCACACTAGATACCTGTATACCATTTTCCCTAACGCGATTGATAAAGGACTTAAGATGGATAATATCTTCAAGCTCCATATATAATTCTATCACTTTAGATGTTGCAAACACATAATCATCTAACTTTTGCAGTATAGTCATCACCATAAATATGAAAATGCAACCCACTATGGCTCCTTCATAAAAACCTATACCTATAGCAATCCCCATACAAGCTGCCGCCCATAAGCCTGCTGCTGTTGTAAGGCCTTTAACCTGCCGCATGCCTGTTATTATAATAGTCCCTGCTCCTAAAAAACCTATGCCACTAACTATTTGTGATCCTATTCTTGATGGATCAGAAACCCCAAATTCTTGATAAATATATTGCCCTGTCATCATGGCGAGTGCAGCACCTATACACACAAGCACATGGGTTCTAAAGCCTGCAGGCCTTTTTTTACTTCCTCTTTCTATGCCTAGCACACCGCCACATAATACAGCTAAAGTTAGTCTTATAAATATTGAAAAGGTATTGATCTCAGCTAAATTCATAAATCTCCTCCCCATATGCTTCATAGCATAAGCACACGCTATCATTAGTGTTTAAAACATGAACTTTGTATATAGAAGTGCAAGTTATTATAAAAAAGAAACCCTCATTTCTTAAATAAAATATATTATTTGAGAAATGAAAGCTACTTCATATACAGATATACTATTTTTAGATATGCTGACAAATCGCACTAAGGTTTAGGCCGTTCTTTAAAAACAATGTCTTCTTCCTTAACCATGCCTAATTTTTCTCGTGCAACTTTTTCAATATACTCTGGTGAATCTATTTGCTCAACTTCTTCTTTCATGGCTTCTATTGTTTCATTTTCTTTTTGGAGCTCTTTTTTAGTACTCGTTATTTCATCATCAACCTTATTAATAAGCCTATTCACTTCTAGTGCCTTAACTGTTAATAACATAAGTGCAGCAATAGTTGCTATAGTTACTATTCGTACTATAATCTTTCTCCTGTGCATCATAAGTTATCCCTACTTTTATCTGATATTAAAACGTATCAACTATTGTTTTAATATTATCTTACCTTGATTTATTATGTTTGTAAACTGTTTTTTTATTCTTCTTAATCCTTAGCTCCGTTCTAATATCAGCCTTAGCATGGTACCATCTTCTTTTTATTCGTCTCATTTTATGTTTTCTGATTGTGTTAATCTTAGTATATCTTGTTACTATGTAACGAAGTGGGATATGGAGTATCCTTAGAATCCATCTTATTGGTATGAGCAGAAGGTTAATGAGCTTATTAATATACTGCTTTACAATGTCAATAATCATAAGACCTATTTTCATAAAAATTACGCTGAAAGTACAAAAATAAAAGATTCCACCTAATAGGATGCCAATAAACACATAGGGCCTAATCGCTCCATAATTATGATTATAAATCATATAAAACGCAAAGCCTGCACATATAAGCCAGTATAGCAAGTCCTCTAATTGTACAATTAAATGGGGGTGCTTTATAACATTTCTAAATAAGCGTATTAGATCATAGAGTATTCCCATTAAAATACCTATCTGAATACACGCTAAGAACAAATACGTCTGCGTGTTTACAATTTCATTCATAGACACTCACCAACTCATCTAAAAAGTTTTGACATTAGGGAACCTTTTTTCTTGGCTGGTGCTAAGCTATCATGGTAAGTGAGTTCATTCACCTTACCTTCTACTATGAGTTCGCCATCATCAACATTCATTTTAATAATATGTAATAATTCACCCTTAATCTCTACATAGCCTTCCTCTGTTTCTAATTCTAGGACTTCTTCATCAAAAGAAAAGACATCTGTCACACCTGACATAGATAGCCTTTTTCTATCAATCATATTCACAATATGCTTTTTTGCCATTTTATCTTCCATCATTCTTCACCCTTTCAATATCTTCAAATGAATGTACATTGTAGTAGTCATAGTATCTGTTCTATCTATAATGTACATTCTATATTTACTATTTATATTGAAAGGATGATGAATTTATTACAGTATCTGGTACAAGTTATTTGTATCTTCCTTTTTAACATGCTCTTTTATATCTAATACCTGATATCTCATAGGCTGTTGTCCAAATCTAATTTCAATAACATCTCCTACTTTTACTTCAGCAGATGGTTTGACAACCTTATCATTAATACTTACTCTGCCTTGTTCACAGGCTTCTTGAGCTATTGTACGTCTTTTAATGATACGTGATAATTTTAAATACTTATCTATTCTCATCTATTTTCTATGGCATCATCTGTTTGCTAGTGAATCTTATGATTTCTAGCAAATCATATATTTGACAGTAATCAAATGATGCTCGGCCTCCTTCTGTTCATGTAAATGCTGTGTGAATAATAAAAAATCTACACAATGGTGTCTGTGTAGATTTTTATAAGTAATATTTATATTAACCTTTTACAATATCCTTTAATGCTTTTCCTGGTTTGAATTTTGGAGCTTTTCCACCTGGAATAGGCACCTCTTGTTTTGTTTGAGGATTTCTTCCTACACGTGGTTTTCTTTCAATAACTTCAAAGTTACCGAATCCAACTAATGAAATTTTTCCCCCATTTTTTAGCTCTTCCATAACCACATCTTGGAATGCTTTAAGAGCTTTTTCTGCATCTTTTTTACTCATATCAGCTTTGTTACTCATAGCAGCTACTAATTCAGATTTATTCATTTCATATCCTCCTCTGTTCCTATTACTAATATGGATATATGTATTGAAACTTTTGAAACGTTTACAATATACTGGATTCTTCCCATAATATTAAGATCTCTTGTAAGGCTAGATCGTCGACTTTCTTTCCTTTTGCAAACGCCCAATTTTCAATATATCTAAATCTATTTATAAACTTTTCTAATGATTTTGTCAAGGCAAATTCAGGATTTATTTTTAAAAAACATGATAAATTTACCACTTCGAGCAATAAATTGCCTATTTCTTCCTCTAGACACATTTCCTCCCTGTTATTTAGGGCTTTTTCAAGCTTATCTGATAGCTTTTTTATCTCCTCTATACTCCTTATTTCTTTCCTTTCAAAATTCTCTAAAGCTCTCGCTTTTTTCATCACTTTATAGCTTCTTATGAGTGCTGGCAGTGCTTTAGGAACCCGCTCTATTCCTTCTAGGATCGTGGTTTCATTTTTTTCTTCTCTCTTAAGCTCTTCCCATGTTTTTAGAACTTGATCTACAGAGTGATCTTCCTTTTTCTCCTTAAATACATGAGGATGTCTAAAAATTAGCTTATTACACAGTGCATCAATGATATCCTCTATATCAAAAGTATGACTTTCTTTTGCTATTTGGGCATGCATAATGACTTGAAGTAAAATATCCCCTAATTCTTCTTTTATGTTTGGTAGGTCATAGTTATTAATTGCTTCAACAAGCTCATAGCTTTCTTCTACTATGTTCGTTTTGAGGGACTCATGAGTTTGTACTTTGTCCCATGGGCATCCATTTTCTCCTCTTAGCTGCTCGATGATGCTTAATAAGTCCTCATATCGATAACGCTTATTCATTATTTTCACCTTTTCTTTATAAATTCGTATTGTATAGAATTCACAGAGTATATCTAAAAATTTGATAAATTAATTCTAATTCTATATCTAAAGCGTAGATTAAATTTACATATTAATAAGTAAATTTTATCATGTACATTTTATATATACAACCTTTAACAAAAAAGCCAGTAACTTTTAAGTTATTGGCTTAATAAATATATATTTTATAGTTATTGTTCCATTTGTCTTCCAATAAAACCTGCTGAAGACTGAGCAAGCTTTTCCTCAACTTCTCCCATAACATTGTTTTTATTTGAGGATAAGAAGATAACTGCTCCGATAGCATCCCCTTCACAAATAATAGGAGAAATAATCTCAGAATAATAACTATCGGTCGTCCCTTCAGAAAGTATTGGAATAAATTTTGTGTCTTCTTTTGTTGCTTTTAACATAGAACGTCCTTGAATAACTTTCTCTAAGTTGCTACTAATACTTTTATCTAAAAACTCTTTTTTTGATCCTCCAGCAACAGCTATGACTTGATCTTTATCGGATATACATATTGTGTGTCCTGTTGTCTGTGCAAGTGCATCTGCATACTCTTTTACAAATGAACTGAGTTCACCAATTGGTGAGTATTTTTTCAAGATAACTTGTCCTTCATTGTCTGTAAAAATCTCTAATGGATCCCCTTCTCTAATACGTAGTGTCCTTCTAATTTCTTTTGGTATTACTACACGACCTAAATCATCTATTCTTCTAACGATGCCTGTTGCTTTCAAACGAAACAACCTCCTTATGTCTGAATCTCTATATAGTAATAAATATATTTTACCTTATTATGCTACATGTCTTATGATAATATTCATTTCCAAAATGTTTATCTTAAAATATATTAGATCCTGCAGAAATATCACATTTATACTATAGAAAATCACAAGTCATCGATAAAAAGCGGTTGAATTATTTCACCCTAACCCCCATATATTTTAATCTTCCAATTAAAACTTCATATTCAATTGTAACGGAATTATTGGCAATATTAACATCATAATCTAAACCTTCAAATTTATTATCAAATGCTCCTTCTTCCGCAAGCTTTACCAATACTGAAAAATCCTCTATTTGGTTATTTTCCAGATTAATATTGTCTATTTGAGTCAGTTTGTTAAGGGCAGAGATATCCTTGATTTGATTGTTTTGTAATTCAAGTGCCTTGATGTTTACTAAATCTTGGATTGGGGAAATGTCTTTAATTGCATTATCATATAAATACACTGTTTCAAGTGAAATCAGATTGGAAATAGGACTTATTTCAGTAATTTTGTTACTTCCTGCATATAAATTGTTCAGTTTTTTCAAGTTTTCAATGCCCTCGAGGCTTGATATATTATTGTGTTCCAATGTAATTTTTTCCATATTGACTAAGTTATTCAAAGGCTTAAGACTGTCTACCTGATTGTAGTGAATATAAAGAGCTGTTAAACTGTGACAGTTTGAAAGGGGTGATAAATCTTTAATATTATTGTACCCTAAAAGCAAAACTTGCAATTTTTTAAGATTAGATAAAGGCTGTAGGTTATCTACTTCATTATCAGCAATGTTAAGTTCTTCAAGATTGATGGCATACTCAAGGCCTTCGATACTCTTAATTTGAGAGGAATAGGCATCTAATTTAGTTAGACTTTCTAAATGATCTTTTGTTAACTCTACTTCTTTGCTTAAATTGAGCTGACTGCGAATTGCTTTTTCAAGGTTTCTGTCTGCAATAAGTGAATGAAACTTATTGGCTGTAGCCTTATCAGAATATGTACAGGACGCAAAAATAAGTGACACCAATAAAAACAAGACTATGCTTCTTCGTTTTTTCATCATAACCTCCATGTGTTCATTTTCATTTTTTATATGTCCATCTTATCATAATATTTGGTCTTTTCTAGCCCTTACAGTATTAATTTTGAAATAATCTAGCTACCAAATACCATTGAAAAGCATGATTACAGCACTTAAAAACACCTTAGAATAACTCTAAGGTGTCTAATTTTCATCTATTTGTACAATCTGAATACCACCATAATGCTCAGTTTTTTCAACCTTTGCTGTGCCAATTAATTCCTTAATTTCAGTGGCTGCAAAATCTGCTTTGAGTCTTTTTAGGGAATCTGTTCTTAAGACATTTTCATCCACAGGAATTTTTTCTTCAAGTTTCATAACATAATAATCGTACTCATCTTCTAGTACTTCTGGATAAACTTCTCCTTCCTTCCATTCGAAGATTTTCTGTTCCACTTCGTCATACAATTGGCCGCTGCTATAAATTTCTTCTGCATTTAAATCTCTTGAATATTTATCTTGTGAATATTGTTTTGCAAGTTCTTCTATGCTTTCTCCAGCTAACACTCGCTCTAACAACTCATGGGCAAGTTTCTCTTGCTCAGCAATTTTATCTTCTGGAAGTGGATTGAAGGTATTTTCATCATTTTTACTAATAACAATCTCTTTTACTCTAACCTTTTTATAGTATTCTCTTCCCGCATTCATTTCCTTTTGGATCTCGTCTTCACTGGCTGTATAATTTTCTCCCATCTTTTCCATAACTCTATTTCTTAAGGTTACATCGCACATAAATTGTTCTATCTCTTTTTGCGTAAAGCCTAGCTTTGCAAGAAGTAGCCTATTTTCTTCGTCGCCCACAAATGATTGTGCTACTTCTTTTGCCGCTTGTTTTTCTTCCTTTGTAAGCTTAATCCCATATTCTTTAGCCTTTTCTTTAATAATAATACTTGTAACAATAGCATTTAAGGTTGTTTCCTTAGCTAAATCTTCTGCTCTTTTTCCTTCAATCTCCATGTCCCATATATCAGGACTGATCCCTTCAAACTCTTTTTGTGTACTCCATAAATAAGATCTGTATACTGGCTCAGATATTTTTTTCCCATTAACTACAGCAACTACTTTATCTGCATTCAAATATCCAATGATTGCGAGCCCTATTATAGAAGCTGCTGCCAAAGCGACGAGTATCTTCTTGAACTTTCTCACTTCTATCTCTCCTTAACAAAAGTACTCCCCAAATACTTTCTATATTTACTCTTATTATAAATTATAAAGGCTCATTCTTCAATTTCATAATGCTCTGTAATATATTCTTAATATTAGACAACACTTCTTTTCTAGAAAAGGAACTTAAATCGGCTCGTAAAGTTGGAAGTTTACCACTTGTAAATTTAAGTATTTTAGGATACTGAGCCATAATATCGGGTAGCTTGGTTATGTCTAGTGGTGCATCTGGGACAAATTTAAAGAGTATCATACGCTGATCTTCCGAAATACTTTCAATATATAAACTATGAGCTAAGGCTCTTATAAGAGAAATATCGAGTAAATTTTGAAGCACTAATGGGATGGTACTATATCTATCCTCAATCTCTTCTTGTATACTATAATAATCTTTCTCATTTTTTATAAGGGCTATCTTCTTATAGATATCTAATTTTTGCATTTCGTCCTCTATATAGTAACTAGGAATATAGGCATCTATCTTTATTTCTATAGTCGTGTCAAAAGTTTGACTAACTTTCTCTCCCTTCTCCTCTTCAATAGCTTCAGCAAGCATTTTGCAGTACAAATCATAGCCAATACTTTCCATATGGCCATGTTGCTGGGCACCTAAAAGGTTGCCTGCTCCTCTGATCTCTAGGTCTCTCATGGCAATTTTAAATCCTGCACCAAGCTGGGTAAACTGCCTAATAGCCTGAAGCCTCTTTTCAGCTACTTCTTTAAGAACCTTATCTTTTTGATACATGAGATAAGCATAGCCGACTTGATTGGATCTACCAACACGTCCTCTTAGCTGATATAGTTGGCTTAGCCCCATTTTATCAGCATCATTAATAATAATCGTATTGACATTTGGAATATCCAGACCCGTTTCAATAATCGTTGTACAAACAAGAACCTGAATTTCTCCTTTTGTAAAACGCATCATAATGTTTTCAAGCTCGCGCTCATTCATCTGTCCATGTGCAAACGCTATTTTAGCATGAGGTAATATTGTTTGGAGTTCTAGTACCTTTTCATCTATATTTTTTACTTGATTATATAAAAAATATACCTGTCCACCACGAGCAAGTTCTCGAGTAACGGCATCTTTTATAAAGTCCTTGCTATACTCTATGACGTAAGTTTGTACAGGTTTTCTCTCAAGGGGGGCATCTTCTAGTAGGCTCATGTCTCTAACGCCAATAAGGCTCATATGGAGCGTTCTTGGGATAGGTGTTGCTGTTAGCGTCATAACATCTACTTGCGTTCTCATTTGCTTTAGTTTTTCCTTATGTGTTACGCCAAAACGCTGCTCCTCATCAATAATTACAAGTCCCAAATCCTTAAAATGAACATCCTTAGAAAGTAGTTTATGGGTACCTATGACTATATCTACCATTCCACTTTGAATGCCTTCTAATACTTTTTTGGTTTCCTTATATGTCCTAAATCTTGAAAGAAGTTCTACTGTGACAGGATAATTTTGCATTCTCTCTTTAAATCGATCATAATGCTGCTGTGCTAAAATAGTTGTCGGAACCAAATAGGCAACTTGCTTACTATTTTGTACTGCTTTAAATGCAGCTCTTATAGCAACTTCCGTCTTGCCATAACCTACGTCCCCGCAAATTAACCGATCCATAATCTTTGTGCTTTCCATATCTGTTTTAACATCTTGTATTGCTTCTAATTGATCATCTGTTTCCTCATATGGGAACATCTCTTCAAATTCCTTTTGCCAGATTGTATCCACTTCATATGAAAAACCTCTATGATAAAATCTTTTACTATAAAGCTCAATAAGTTCCTTAGCAATATTTTGAATGGCTCGTTTGGCTTTAGCCTTTGAATTTTTCCATTCTGATGTACCAATCTTGCTTAATTTAGGCTCTTTTCCTTCTGCCCCAATATATTTTTGAACCATATCCATTTGATCTATTGGGACAAACAACATGGTTTGATTAGCATATTCAAGTTTAATATTATCTCTGCTTATTCCTTCTATTACGATTTGCTCTACACCCTTAAAAACACCTACACCGTGGGTTTCATGGACAACATAATCTCCTTGTGTGAGCTCTAAAAAACTTGAAATCTTATTTCCCTTATGCTTTTTATAGGATTTATTCGACTTTTTTTCCTTACCAAACAAATCCTTATCCGATACAATACTAAGTCCTATATCCTCGTACACAAAACCTTTGCTTAGTGACCCTTTGGTTATCAAAAGCTGTCCAAAATCTTGGTTATTCTCTAAAGTGTTTGAATACGCACCTATGATGTTTCTATTCTTTAATGTTTCATAGAGACCAAGTGCCTTTGTTTTCGTACCCCCTAATACAACAACTTTTTTCCCTTCCTCTTGCCATCTTCTAATATCCTTCTCAAGCAAATCTATATTCTTATAAAATGTATTGTTTTCGTACACATTAAGGGGCAACTGGTAGCCTGTCTTAAAATCATCCAAATCCATATCAAAATTCATGAGAATGGCTAAAGTGTGCCCTGCCATTTCATTTATGATTTGCTGATAATCGAAAATAAACTCTATTTGTTTTGGCAGTATATGACCATACTCTAGTCTATCTTTCATACTCTCTTGATACTCAAAAAGGATGTGCTCGCATTTTTGTTTGCATTTTTGCGGCTCATCTATATAGATAAGATTATCTTTACTTAAGTAATCAAACAATGTAACAACCTTCATATTTGTATAAGGCACATACATTTCTAATCCTTTAGGTGCTATATTATTTTGAATCTGATCGATAACCTCTTCTATTTGCTGTTTTAAGTTAACAACGCTTTGCTTCTTATTTTCTTTCTTTAACTGCTCGATAAGCTGCTGAGCATCTTTTTTTATTTCTGGTACAGCCTTCTTTAAGAGTTCAATAGGGAAGATAATTTCTTGATTTGGAGGGATATACAGTTCTTTTACTCTTGCAGTAGACCTTTGTGTATACACGTTAAAAGTCCTTATAGAATCAATCTCATCATCCCAAAGTTCGATTCTATAAGGCTCTATATTAATTGGCGTATAAATATCGATAACGCCCCCCCTGATAGCAAACTGTCCCATTGCCTCAACCTTATTCACACGTTCATATCCCATTTGCACAAGTTCTTTTGTCAGCTTTTCAATACTTAATGAATCTTCTTCACTAATATTTTTTGAATAGCTTATCCAAGTTTCTTTGGGTGATAAAGGATTTAGAAGTGCATCGATTGAAGCAATAATGACATTGCCCTTCTTAGTGTTTAGTGTTTGTATTACCTTAATCCGTTCTGATGTAATATCCATACTATGCACATCCGCATTGTAAAACAGTATATCACGCCCTGGATAAAGCATTACTTTTTCTTCACCCACTAAAAACTGCATGTCTTCATAAAACATTTTAGCACTAAGCTCATCATAGGTTATGATCATCATGTTATCATTTGCTTGGTAAACACTATTGAGTGCATAGATAAAGTGAGGCTTTTGGGCATTTACAGTATTAATAATTTTACAATGATCACCTTTTTTTAGATGACTAATAAGATCACTAAATCCCTTGATATGCTGCATTGGCCAAACAAGTACATTTAAAATATCTTCCATTTATTATCACCATCTTGTTTTCATGTTATATTCGTTCATGGCTGTTTCAATATCTTTTTTTATAATCAGCTCAACGGCTTTTGCGACATCGTTTAGTCTAGGACAAATGACCTTCATTTCTTCTTCCGAGAACCTGCCAAGTACATAGTTTGCAAGATCCCACCCTGGTGGTTTTTCACCCACCCCAATTTTTATCCTCGGAAAAGTATCTGTGCCTAAATGCTCAATAATGCTTTTAATGCCATTATGGCCGCCAGCACTTCCTTGCTTCCTGATTCTAAGTTGTCCAACGTCTAAAGATACATCGTCATACATTATAATTATATCACTAGTATCTAGTTTATGCCACTTCATACACATTTTTACAGCTTCTCCACTTAAATTCATATAGGTCTGTGGCTTCATTAAAATAACTTTTTCCCCTAAGAGTGTACCCTCTCCAATCACAGCCTTAAACTTATCTTTTTTTATAGGTATTTTATAAGTATCTGCTATAGTATCTATAGCTTCAAAGCCAATGTTATGTCTTGTCGCTGCATATTGCATCCCTGGATTTCCAAGTCCTATTATAAGTCTCATTCTCTTTGCAACCTTTCTTTTTCTAAATAAGCTTATTCCTTAAATCATTTATAGAAAAAGCGTCCCAAAGCATTACCTCCTCTAGGACACTTACAATAAATTCATAAAATAAAACTGACAATTAAAATGTAAATTCTATACTAAGTCTAATAATTAGTCAAATAATTTAGACACAGACAAATCTTCATGAATACGACGAAGAGCATCTGCAAAAATTGGAGCTACTGATATTTCTTTAATCTTACTTAGTCTCTTGTTTTCTGGAATCACTATTGTGTTAAGAACAACGAGTTCTTCAATAGCTGATGCTTCTATTCTTTCAATAGCTGGACCAGAGAGTACCCCATGAGTACAGCAAGCATATACCCCTGTTGCGCCTCTTTCTCTTAATGCATTTGCTGCATTACAAATGGTTCCTGCTGTATCAATCATATCATCAATGAGTATTACCCTCTTGCCTTTTACTTCTCCAATAATATTCATTATCTCAGAAATATTTGCTTTAGGTCTTCTCTTATCTATGATAGCAAGAGGCACTTCAAGCTTTGTTGCAAAGGTTCGTGCTCTTACGACACTGCCAAGATCTGGAGAAACTGCCACTACATCAGATAATTGATTTTCAAGTTTTTCTGCATAGTATTTTGTAAGAAGAGGCATTCCCACTAAATGATCCACAGGTACATTAAAAAATCCCTGTATTTGTGCACAATGCAGGTCCATAGTCAGCACTCTGTCTGCACCTGCTGTTTGAAGAAGATCCGCTACTAATTTTGAACTAATCGGATCTCTAGCCCTTGTCTTACGATCTTGTCTTGCATATCCATAATAAGGAATTACTGCTGTAATACGCCCTGCTGATGCACGTTTCATAGCATCAATCATAATCAAAAGTTCCATCAGATGATCATTTGCAGGTGATGAAGTCGGTTGAATAATGAATACATCAGTTCCACGTACTTTTTCATCAATTTTAACGCCTATTTCTCCATCACTAAAACGTGTTACCTCTGACTTCCCTAAATTAATGTCAAGTTCTTTTGCAATCTCCAAAGCTAAGTGTGGGTGTGCATTCCCAGTAAACACCTTAATATCTGTGTAGTTTCTAATCATTACCCTTAAGTCCTCCTTATCCTATTTACAACAACTTACCGCCACATATTATACCATATCAGACATAAAATGCAACTTCCTAGTTTATTAATCTTTTTTTACCCAGCCCTCTTTGTTCTCTTGTTTTGCTCTTGCTATCGCTAAGCTGTTTTTGGGCACTGTTTTTGTAATAGTAGAGCCTGCTGCTGTATAAGCTCCTTCTTCAATGACCACTGGTGCAACTAGATTTGTATTGCATCCTATAAAGGCATTATCTTTGATTGTGGTTCGATGCTTTTTCTTACCATCATAATTCACTACTACTGTACCACATCCAAAGTTAACATTTTCTCCTACATCAGCATCCCCAACATAAGTTAGATGGGAGATTTTTGTTCCGTTGCCTATGACTGCATTTTTAATTTCCACAAAGTCACCGATTTTAGTATTTTTCCCAATATGGCTATTGGGCCTTAGATAAGCAAAAGGTCCTATATGTGAGCCTTCATCTACAAAACTATCTTTAATGACACTTGACTCAATGTCTACTTGATCACATAGTGTGCTATTGATAATTTTTGAATGAAAACCAATCATGCAGCCACTTCCTATTTTCGTGTTTCCTTGTATGATGCACCCTGGCTCTATGATGGTATCTTGCCCAATACTTACTTCTCGTCCTATATAAGTATTTTTTGGATCAATGATCGTAACCCCATTTTTCATATGCTTATTGTTAATCCTTTGCTGCATAATAAGCACAACTTGTGCTAACTGCTCCCTTGAATTTACGCCTAGAATATCATTTGAATCTTCGGCACATACAGCTTCTAAATGATGTCCCTCAGCCAATAATATCTCAATGGTATCTGTTAAATAGTATTCATTTTGTACATTATTATTTGTAAGCTTACTTAATGCATATTTAAGAGCTTTTCCTTCAAATATATAAATTCCGCCATTAATTTCTTCAATTGCTTTCTCTTCTGATGTGGCATCCTTTTCTTCCACTATTTTGACAAATTTTCCTTTGGCATCTCGAGCAATTCTTCCATAACCATAGGGATTGTCAACTTTTGCAGAAAGAACTGTGACAGAATTCTTCATTTCATTATGAGCATGCAACATCTTTTGCAAAACACTACTTGTTATCAAAGGTACATCGCCGCAAAGAATAAGTATTTGCGTGTCATCCTCTATGAAATCAATAGCCTGCATTACTGCATGTCCTGTACCTAATTGTTCTTTTTGAAAATAATAAGCAAAGTTATCACCTAACATTTTTTTTACCTTATCTGCTTGGTGCCCTACAATCACGCCTACTTCCTTTGCTCCTATACTTTTTGCTGCCTCAATAGGATAATGGATTAGAGGTCTGCCAAGTGCCTCATGTAAAACCTTTGGAATATCAGACTTCATTCTTGTTCCTTGTCCTGCTGCCAATATGATGCATTTTATGCTCATTTCCTTATTTCCTTTCTTACACGCTAATATTTTACTATATTAGTTTATTATTATGTATTATTTCCGCTAATTATTATAGAGAATTAACTTGAATGCATAGTGTATCACCTATGTGTTCATTACACACTTATCATACTACAAATAAAATACATTGCAAATAAAAAAGGTGTTTCTTTTATATAAAGATAAGAAACACCTGAGTACACATATAACTATTCTTCTTCTTCAATATCAACTTCTTCTACGGCTGCTACCTCATCTGAAAGCATCACCATTTCGTATTTTTCAAGGACTTGCTGTTGAATACGATCTCTTGTTTCAGAATTGATAGGATGAGCAATATCTCTAAACTCACCATCTAACGTTTTGCGACTTGGCATTGCGATAAAACGGCCTTTGTCTCCTTCTATTACTTTGATATCATGAACAACAAACTCATTATCAAAAGTAACAGATACTACTGCTTTCATCTTGCCCTCTTTGTTAATCTTTCTAACCCTAATGTCTGTAATTTCCATCTGGCAAACCCCTCCTGTTTTCAACTAGTGCCTAGGTGTCCCCAACCATAAGCGGTGTATTTATTAGAATTATAAGACATTTATTAATTTTAGTCAATATTTTTTTAAGTACAACATTTTAAATAAACAAAAAATAGTGTTTTTATACAATACTTCTCTTCTCAAGGACTCTAATTTTGTCTTTTGTTCCTATAATATGTTGGCCATCTGACACAAATACTTCTTTATCTAGAATTGCATTTTCTATCATACATCCTTTACCTATGGTTGCCCCTTCCATAATAATAGAATTTTTAATGTATGAATCTTCCCCAACGAATACCCTCCTAAATAAAACAGATCGTTCTATTGTGCCATTAATAATGTCACCTGCACTAACAATGCAATTAGAGACATTAGAATAACTATTAAATTTTGCTGGTGGTTCATCCTTTGCCTTAGTAGATATATAAGGATATGTGTTAAAAAATTGACTTCTTATGTCTTCTTGCAAAAAGTCCATATTGATTTGATAAAACTCATTAATGTTACCTATCCTTTTCCAGTAGTCCTCAAATAAATAAGCATACATATTGAGTTTCTTTCTGTATCTAACAATAATATCATTAACTAAGCTATAACGCCCTTCTCCTTCATTTTGATCAATGAGCTTGATGAGTAGCTCTCGCCCTATAATATAAATACCGAGTGATGCAACCGTATACTGCGGATTAAGTGGTTTCTCTTCAAAGTCAACGATTCTACACTCCTCATCAACGCCAACTACTCCGTAATCTGCTAGATTGTAGTGACCAAAGTCTTTGCATATGATTGTAATATCTGATTTTTTATCCTCATGATACTTGATCATTTTGTCAAAATCCATACGATACACTTGATCTCCTGATGTAATAACTACATAAGGTTCGTTACTCTTTTTAAGAAATTCTATGTTTTGATAAATGCCATCTGCCGTGTCCTTAAACCCAAATCCATCTATGTTTGTCATGTGTGGTGTAAATAAGAATAATCCTGAGTTCTTCCTTCCAAAATCCCACCATTTTGATGAAACGGTATGGTCTGATAAAGACCTTGTATTATATTGAGAAATAATAGCTACTTTTTTTATACCTGAATTACTTAAATTACTTAGTGAAAAATCTATTGCTCTATAAGATCCACCAATAGGCATAGCTGCCAAATTCCTTTGTCTTGTAAGCACACCTGCTCGGTTTCTTTTTCCTCCAGCTAATATAATTCCAACAGCCTTCATATTCTCCCCCCTATATAATTAGTGATGTTCCGCTCTCTAATATACCATTCGTATAATGCTTTTCCTTTGTTCGACCATATACTTCACAGTTTTTCCCAATTGTCACATTAGACGGGATAACTGTATTGTTTCCTACAACAGTAATACCACTTGAATATATATGAGGTTTATCTTTATTTGGTATGTTCTCTCCTGTTCCAATATGTGTATTTTCACCTATCACTGACTTTTCAGAAATGATGCATTTTTCGACCACAGCACCTCTTTTAATCACAGTCTCTGACATAATAATGCTATCCTTAACGACTGCATCACTTTCTACAACCACTTTTGGTCCTAATACTGAGCTAGATACCTGTCCAAATACTTGACAACCTTCTGATAATAACGATTTATTGATCGTTGCTGCTTCTCCTATATATTCAGGTATTTGATGTTCTAAATTGGTATATATTTTCCAGAAATTGTCGTAAAGATTGAATTCAGGTACTGTATCTGTAAGCTCCATATTAGCTTGCCAATAAGCATCTACCGTTCCAATGTCCTTCCAATAATCATTATATTTATAGGCATATACATTTTTCTCACTACTAATCATTCCTGGAATAATGTGCTTGCCGAAATCACTATCTTCATGTATTTTATTATCTTCAATAAGTGCTTTTTTAAGAACTTCCCAAGTGAAAATGTAAATGCCCATAGAGGCAAGATTACTTTTTGGATGCTTTGGTTTTTCTTCAAATTCTACAATCCTACTTGTTTCGTCTGTGTTCATAATACCAAACTGATCAGCGATATCTAAAGGAACTTCAATTACAGCAATCGTTGCATCACAATTATTTTCTTCGTGAAAACTAAGCATTCTACTGTAATCCATTCGGTAAACATGATCTCCAGATAAAACTAGAACATATTTTGGATTATATTCTTCAATAAAACGAATATTATGATAAATTGCATTAGCTGTTCCTGAATACCATGCTCCTTTATTCCCTTTTACAAATGGTGGCAGTATCGTAACACCGCCAGTTCTCCTGTCTAAGTCCCAAGGTATTCCTATACCAATATGTTTTGTAAGTAATAAAGGTTCATACTGGGTGAGTACACCAACTGTATCTATTCCTGAATTAATGCAATTACTTAATGCAAAATCTATTATTCTATATTTTCCCCCAAACATAACAGCTGGTTTTGCTATCTGTTTTGTCAATATTCCTAACCTGCTCCCTTGTCCACCAGCTAAAAGCATCGCAATCATTTCTTTTTTTACCATATATCCACCTGCCCCCTTTTTGCATCTCTACTGTTGTTTAATCACTTTAATATCATATCATTTCTAGAATTTTTTTACAATAATAATGTTACATAATTCAGATGTTTCCCAGTTAATCTCTGCCTCTTGTGCCCCTTAGTTTTGCGACGCAAAAGCACTATAAATATTTACCTCTTTTTCAATCTCATCAACCCTATCCAGCCATAAGAGAGTCTTGTAATCTTTTACCCTCTTTTCTTCTGGAAGTTTGGTAGACATAAGTACGCCTGTCCCTACCAGCTCTGCTTCAAATTCTTGCATAAGATCTACAATACCCTTAGCTGTTCCTCCTGCTTTCATAAAATCATCGATAAAGAGTACCTTAGAGCCTTTTCGAATTGCATTTGTTGAAAGACACATTGTTTTGATTCGTCGATTGCTCCCTGTAATATAGTTCATATGAATAACTGTTCCATCTGTTAACTTGCTTTGATTTCTTACCACGACCATAGGTTTATTGAGTATATGTGCTGTCATTAGGGCAATAGGAATTCCTTTTGTTTCTACTGTAATGACATAATCTATTTCAATGCCCCAAAACATGCTTGCTAATGCAATACCTATTTTCCTACATATATTATGAGAATATAGAAGATCATTCATATAAATATATCCCCCAGGAATAATCCTCTCTGCTTTACTTATAAGAACACATAGCTCATTAGTAAAATCTTCCATTTGCTTTCTTGTCATAAGAGGATTATAATATACTCCGCCGGATGCACCTGCAACCGTTTCTATATTCCCTAAGCCGTAATTAATAAAATTTTGCTTAATAAAGTCTAAGTCTTCACTAATCGTGGATTTGGCACATTCAAAAAGTTCGCAAAAATGTGTTAGTGTAAATATTTGGTTTGGGTGATTTGTTAGAATACTAGATATGCAACTGATTCTTTCAGTTTTTTGAATTTTTTTCATGGGCATCTGACTACCTTTCTAAAATAAAGTATCTTAAGCTTATTATATACACAAAACCGAATATTATAAAGCACTTAATAGATAACATTCGATTATTGTTTTTACATAACCTATTATTTTAACTATTATTTTTATTGAAACTATTATTTTTATCTATTGACAACGCTATTTTTGGTATATAATGAAGTATAGAAAATGAATTCACATAGTATAAGTTACTATTTAAAAAGTGATTTAAATGTGAATGCTGAGTGACTTGTAAATTCTATGTATGTAGAAGTTTCATTATTCATTTAATAATATTAAAGCTATATACATATATTGATAAAGAAGCAAAATACAAAGGACTATTATTCATGTAAGTTGAAAGGATTGACTCTATGTTAAACATTGATTCTCTTATTCCAAATACAAAGATTCATTTTATCGGCATTGGTGGCATTAGTATGAGCGGTCTCGCCCAGATTATGCATCACCGTGGTTATATCGTAAGTGGTTCTGACATAAAAGCATCAGCTACTACAAAGCATTTAGAATCTCTTGGTATTACTGTATTTTATGGACATCACCAAAATCATATTAAAGAAGATGTTGACTATGCTGTTTATACTGCTGCTATTGCAGATACCAACCCCGAACTTATTGCAGCTAAAAAGTATGCAAAACATGTTTTTACACGTTCAGAGTTTTTAGGTCTTATTATGAAAAACTATGACTATCCTATCTGTATTTCTGGTACTCATGGTAAAACAACCACGACTTCTATGCTTTCACATGCCCTCTTAGGTGCTGACAAAGATCCAACGATTACAGTTGGTGGCATTCTTAAAGAAATAGAGGGAAATATTAGACTCGGTGGAACCCATTACTTTATTACTGAAGCCTGTGAATATTGCGATAGCTTTTTGGATTTTTTCCCTAAAGTGGGGATCATCTTGAATATTGAAGAAGATCATATGGACTATTTTCAGGATATTCACCAAATTAGACACTCATTCCAAATATTTGCTTCTAAAATACCAATAGATGGATTTTTATCTATTAATGGGGCTATCGAAAACCTTGATGATTTACTAAAACCGGTTCATTGCCAAGTAGAGACTTTTGGTCTTGATAGAAGCTACGACTGGTATGCAGATAATATAGTATTTAATGAAAAAGCATGTGCTCAGTTTGATATCTATTACAAAGGCGAATTTTTTGGTCGTATCTCATTATCCGTGCCAGGCACCCATAATATTTGTAACTGTCTTGCTGTATGTAGTGTTCTTCATTATTTGTCCATAGACAAGGAGGCCTTCTGCAAGAGTTTGATTTCATTTTATGGTGCCAATCAACGTTTTGAAATAAAAGGTCAGGTTCATGAGGTTACTATTGTTGATGACTATGCACACCATCCTACAGAAATTTCAGCTACTCTAAATGTCGCTCATATTTATCCACATAATCATCTTTATGTTATATTTCAACCCCATACATATACACGTACTAAAGCCTTTTTAACGGATTTTGCCCATGCACTTTTGCCTGCAGATTGCATTATTGTCACAGATATTTATGCTGCACGTGAACAAAATCCAGGGGATATTCATGCAAAAGATATTGTCAGTGAAATTCTAAAACTTGGGAAAGATGCTTTATATATCTCTGAGTTTGATCAAATAGCGAACTATCTCCTTGAAAATGCCCTGCCAAATGATTTAATTATCACTATGGGTGCTGGAAACGTTAATCAAGTGGGCGATATTATACTCGGCAAGTAACTGATTCAATCATAATTAAAATCCTTCTATTTTTTGGAAGGATTTTTTGCTTTTCTTATGATATTTATTATATTTTGTGATATACTACTAACACAAGATTAGAGTAAGGAGGTACATTTATGGCATTTATCAAATTTTCGTCCACAACCAATCATTGTCTATCTATTCCTTACTGGTTTATTAATGATTATATGCCAAAAGCATTAGGCAGCTATGTTAAAGTCTATATTTACTTATTTGGAATGTGTGCTTCTCATCCAGATGTGCCTATATCTCTTGAAGAAACTGCAAAAACTTTAGATATGCTTCATTCAGATATTATTCAGTGTCTAAAATATTGGGATACCCTAGGAATTGTGTCTTTTAACTATCATTCTGATGAGGACTTTGAATTATCTTTTGCACTAGTCCCTCCTGCTACTGCAACCAATGATCCTGAGCCGCCTTCTAGAACGATTATTTCACAGACAAGACCAAACTACACAACACGGGAGCTCACCATCTATAAAACTGAAAATCCAAACATTACAAAGTTATTTTTAATTGCCGAAGAATACTTAGGCCGACTTCTTTCTCCTACAGATGAACAAGTCTTATTTGGCTTATATGATTGGTTACATATGCCTCTTGACCTAATAGAGTATTTACTTGAATATTGTGCTTCTAATAACCATACGAGCATACGATATATTGAAAAAGTGGCACTTAATTGGATTGATAATAATATTTCTACCTTAGAAGCAGCTCAGTCGAGAGTGATGATTGAAAAGAAGTATTTAACCATTTTATCCCATTTAGGTGTCTCTTCTCAAACCATTACTAAAGTGCAAAAAGACTATATTAATAAATGGATGAATGATTATCATTTAAGTATGGAAATAATTTTGGAAGGTTGCAGGCGTACTGTAGCACAAACCCAAAATCCTAATATAAAATATCTTGATTCTATTTTATCTTCTTGGGCTTCTTATAAGGTTAAGACACTTGAGGATATTCATGAATTGGACAAGACTTATATTAATAAATCAGAAAAAAGTGTTCTTTCAAACACTGGGAAACAAACCAAACAGCCTGTTAATAAAAATACTCGTTTTACAAATATTTATTCCCACAACTGGGATTTTGAAGAACTGGAAAAACTAGAAATGGAATATATTGAGCGAAAGCTACATGGCAATAGCTAATGTCAGCTACTAAGAATAATTATATACATTATTGCAGATTAAAGAAAGGTGACCATTACTATGCGTAATCCAACTTTTGAATACAAACAGCTTCTAAAAGAATATGATTTTAAACGAACGAAAGCTGCTCATGATCAAAAGATGCGTAAAGAAGAAGTCTATAAAAAGATTCCAGAAATACAAAAAATAGATGAAGAACTTAGTAATATAGGTATTCAGCTTATAAGATCTACACTTACAAATTATGACGCAGACACTATTCATGCATTTGAAATGCAGTCTAGAGAACTTCAGCTTTCTAAACAAATGCTTCTTGTTGAGGCAGGCTTTCCTAAAGATTATTTGGACATACACTATACATGTCCTTTATGTAAAGATACAGGCTATATAAACAATGAAAAGTGTACTTGTTTTAAACAAGCACTGATTCATCTGGCTTATGAACAGTCTAATCTAAAGAATTTACTAAGAAATGAAAACTTTAGTACCTTTAATTTTGACTATTATTCAAAAGAAAAAAATGAGAAGTTTGGAAGATCGCCGTATCATAATATAAAAGATATTTATCAGCTATGTGTAGGTTTTATAGAAAAATTTGATACCGAAAAGCAAAATATATTATTTCATGGCCCCACAGGTCTTGGCAAAACTTTTTTATGTAATTGTATTGCTAAGGAGCTCCTAGATAGGGGGTACAATGTTATCTATTTAACTGCCCCTCAGTTATTTAAGCTTTTTAATGAAGCAAGGTTTCATAGAGAAGATATGCCTGATGTGGCTAAAGATATTTTAGATACTCTTTTTACGGTTGATTTACTTATATTAGATGATTTAGGTACAGAAGCCGCGTCAAGCTTTACTGGTCCTGACTTATTTGATGTGCTTAATACTAGGGGACTAAATCAAAAATCAACGATCATTTCCACTAATCTAAAACCAAATGAATTAAAAGAGTTATATTCAGAACGTATTCTCTCAAGAATCTTTGGAAACTATATTAACCAGCGCTTTTTCGGTGTTGATATTCGGCTGATGAAAAAATATCAAAAGTAATAATTTGCATAGCACCCTCCAAATGTTCATATTATATATTATGTATAGTATACACACGATAAAAATCACTTATACTTTGTGAATCCACTTAGGAGGAGGGCCCTATGTTTCAAGCGATTAAGTTATCAAAATCTGATCCTACCCCGCTTTACATACAATTAGCAAATGAAATTTCTAACCTAATACAAACAGGTGCTATGTTTCCTGGCACAAAGCTTCCGCCCATAAGGGACCTTGCATCCAAACTTAAAATCAATAGAGATACAGTAGTAAGTGCTTATAAACTACTTGAAAATCAAGGGCTTGCCAAGGGATATATTGGCCGTGGTACTTTTGTTGCTCATCAACTCTACAAGGAGACTGCTTCTACTTTTGGTTTTGACGAGAGTAAGATTTGCTGCTCAAGCCTTAGTTTTTCTAAAGATCTGTACCCTGTTTCTCTTTGCAAAGAACTTGCCATGAACATCATTTTAGAAGAAGGATGGCAAGCATTTTCTGATCCTCTTTATAGAGCTCGTAATATCCTTAAGCAAAACATCTGTGTTTTTCTTAAGTCATACCAAGTAAAGGCAAATCCTGCTCAGGTTCGCATTGTTAAAAGCTATGAGCAGTTTTTATTATCTTTATTTAGATTATCTCCTAAACAAGGCATATGTGTTGAAAAATTGCATGATCTTACCTATAGCTCTTTTTTAAAGTCAATTGGGGCAAAAATATATGAAATCCCACTGGAACCAGATGGCATAAATGTTGAATGCCTAGAAAAATACTTAAGTACCTGTCCCATCTCTTACATACTGTTAAATCCTTATGTTCAAAATCCTACAAGTATTTGTTATTCTAAGGAAAAGATTGAAAAAATTATAGAACTTGCTCATACTTATAACTGTTATATTATTGAGGATGGCACTTATAGTGGCTTTGCACAGGATAAGGAAAATTGCATACCCATTGTGTCACAAGACAAAAATGATACTACTCTATATATTTCTCATTTTTCAAAGGTCTATCTTCCCTATCTCAGTTATACCTTTGTGATCCTTCCGCCACTGCTTGCCAAAAGGCTGTGTGACCGTTATGAGTGTAGCTTTAATGATCGAATCATTAGTTATTATCTTGAATCTGAGTACTTAAAAGAAGTTCATAAAACCATCCACGAAGAAGTCAAAATGAAATATGACTTATTATATAAGGTGCTTAGAGAATTAAAAAATAAGATTCAGGTCTATTCTTCTGATAGCTATTTATTCTTGTGGCTCAAACCACTTACAATAAGTTTTAACGAACTGAACCATATATTTGTGAAGCATCAAGTGATCGTTTCACCTAGTAGCCTATATAGTATGCAAAATAGTGATGAATTCTTTAGGTTATCCCTATCGAGTCTCTCTATAGAAGATACCACGCATATAGGTTCTTTACTAAAACAATATATGAATGAATAGTATGACATTATCAGAGTATAAGGTTTATGCTTACAATATGAATGTCATGTATAGGATACTTATAATATGCATTCTATGTATAAGCAAAAGATTTACATCACAAAAAGGAAGTGTCGTAACACTAGGCTCATCTAGTCTTACAATACTTCCTTTTTTGTATATCTAGGTATTTATTGTTGTCCTTCAACAGATTCAAAGTATTCTACTATGCCAAGATAGATACTCCATGCCATAACATCTTGATATCTATCTGTATTTAGCAAATACTCTTCCCCTGGATTTGTAAGAAAGCCACACTCAACAATAACAGCTGGAGCCTTTGTAGACCTTAATACGTAATAGTCACTGTTACTCTTAGGTGTTCGCCTATTCCATTTATCAGCATTTTCTTGGATACTTTTTTGTATAAATTCAGCAAGCAACTTACCTCCATCAGACTTTTTATGATAAAACAGCTGTGCTCCTTTAGCATTCCTTTGAGGGAAAGAATTTTGATGGATACTTATCAGTACATCCGCTTCACTCGTATCACTAATGAGCCTTCTTTTATTCATATCTGCTTTTTTATGACCCCTGCCCTCTATGCCATCTGCATCATCATCTGTTGTCCGTGTCATAATAACAATAGCACCTGATTGTTGCAGATAATCTCTTAGCTTAAGCGCAATTTTGAGGTTGATATGCTTCTCATCCTCACCATTAATCCCTTTTTTACCAGGATCAAATCCTCCATGCCCTGGGTCTATAACAATAACTTTTGAAGCTGTGGCTAAACCAAAGGTTTCAACTGCCCGAGTTTGATGCATAAAGTATGCAGATAATGTAATGATAGCCACAAGAATCATAATTAGCATAGGATTTTTTTTATTCGTCATATACGCCTTACACCCTCTCCATTAATACATTTTGTCCCTGTTTTAATTGTATTAATAAGTGTATTATCCTATGCTAATAATTATATAATAAATTAAATTGATAGACTTAGTTCTTAGCTTTCTATAGATTTTACATAACTGTGTTTACTCGCAAAGTACAAACTTTTCTATAACCTGTGCAACGCCATCATCATTATTACTTGCTGTAATATAGTCTGATATTTGTTTCACCTCAGGAAAAGCATTAGCCATTGCTACACCTAATCCAGCATATTCTATCATATGTGCGTCATTTCCAGCATCGCCAATAGCTATTGTCTCATCCATTCTAATATTTAAATGTTTGGTTAACGCCCTTAAGCCTTCCCCTTTATTGGCTTTCTTATTAAGAAACTCTAAAAAGAAAGGAGCACTTTTCACAACCGTGTAATCTTCATATATTTCCTTAGGTAATCGTGCTATTGCTCTATCTAATATTTCAGGCTCTTCAACCATCATAATTTTAATAATATCCTCTTCCTTAGCTATCTTCTCATAGTCTGTTACGAGCACAGGGATACCATTTATGGTTCCTTCAAGCTCAGAGTATTTACTCATAACAGGTGTAATACACCCCTCTTTTGTAAATGCGTGAATGTTTACACCTAATTCTTTTGATAACTTATAGAGCCTATGCAAATCTTCACCTTTAAGGATACTTCTCTTAATAACCTCTTTTGTCTTATTATTTTGAACAAGGCATCCATTAAAGCTGATTACATAATCATCGTCTTTCGTTAAATCAAGTTGTTCTAAATAACGAGAAACCCCCTCTAAAGGTCTTCCCGTAGCAAGAACAATTTTAATTCCCTTTTGCATTGCCTTATATATGGCTGCTTGTGTTCTTTTTGATATTTTTTTATCCTTACTAAGCAAGGTTCCATCCATGTCTACTGCAATCATCTTATACATTAACTTTCACTCCTAAAAATATATTATCTATCGTAATTATTGCATCTTCCCTAGTTGATCCCAAATACCACCTGTTTCTAATCCTAATTTCCAACATGCATAACCTTGCAAGTTATATTTATTAATTAGATCTACTCTCTTTTTCATGCTATCTTCATTTTCTATCCATACCTTATATAAAATATTATTTTTTTCTCTTTCTACATAGTATTGTCCTGTATCCGCATCATAGCTTGGCTCAATCCCCCATCTATTAACAATATCTTCTACAGCCTTCATGCTATAAGCAGATGATTTAAGAACGCCATCACTTTCTTCCCATATACGTGTATAAAAGGGTATTCCTAAGACTAATTTTTCTTTTGGCACTTCATTTAATGTCTTCTTGATGCCTTCTTCAACCCAAGATAAGGATGCTACAGATCCGGCATTTTCAGACCCTGACCAATGCTCATCATAAGCCATTACAATAAAATAGTCAACAACTTCCGAAACTTTCCCTCTTTCATAATGCATAGACCAATTTGAAGGGACATATACATCTACCGATACCGTAATACCAAGTTCTCTCATTTGAGGATAAAGTTCTCTCATAAACTGCACCCATTCTTCACCAAATTCTGCTTGAATGTTTTCAATATCAATATTAATGCCATCAAAGCCATACTGCTGTGATTTCTCAGCAAGTTGACTAATCACATATTGTCTTTTTTGCGTGCTACAAAGAATTTGTTTTGTAAGCTCTGGTTTAGAAAAATTATGGCTCATAAGTGCCCATACTCTAAGTTCTTTACTATGAGCATCTAGTACATATTGTCTCGTAGCCTTATCCATAAGTGTCCCATTTTCATCTTCAAATTCAAACCATGTTGGGGATATGACGTTTGCACCTTTGATCCTTCCATATTTGGTATCATTCCAATTGGCATTCGTCTTATTCTCTACCTGATCCCACACTAATCTAACCTTTTCACTTAAAGGATTTATTTCTGGAACTGGTTCAATGATTTTCATATCTTGTGGGGATATTTCTTGGATATTTTGTATACTGCTTGCTGGTAAATAACCAATAATGCCATTTTCACTTCTTGCTCTGAAGAAATTACCCTCTTTGTTATATAACGTAACTTGACTGTCTTTCTCTGCAGTGTCCACTATGAGTGTTTTTTTGTTTGGATGTGTTCTAATTGCTGCTTTTCTTCTAACCGAAGCTACTGTTTTTTTATTACTTTGACGCTCCGCAACATAGAGCCTACCATCTTTACCCTTTGCCACATTTAATCCATAGCGTTCGCTTAAGAGACTATAAGGAATGTAGCTCATTGTCCCTATTTTTTTAATAGGCTTCTCAACCTCTATTTGCCCAAAATTCAAATTTGCAGTATGTGCATCAACATATAGTCTAATCACTTCTCTTGGTGATGTAATGGTTATCACATCTTCTTTTTCATCATAATAAAGGGTATTATCAACATATTTTTTAGCAAATTCAAAGGATAAATAAAGTTCACCATCAATTTGCATAACCGGCTTATCCATGGCAATTCTTTGATCTTCAAATACTAAATTGATCTGTCCCTCTTTAAATTCATCAAAATATGTCAAAGGATCTACCTTTTCAAAACTAGGTAGCCATTTTTTTGCCCCAACAATTGCAAATACAAACACTACTCCTATTAAAATCATACCTATAATTATTTTTTTTAGCATCTTTCGCCTCCTATTGCAGTATATAGTATAGCACATACCGAGAGATCTAAACAAATAATAAGTTAATCTTATAAACTAGCACATTTACTTTCATGAAAATACATTAGCTATCTAAAAATATGTTGAAATTCAGCTTAGCTTTAATGTTATTCTATTCTTGTAAAAAGTTCAATACTCTTTGAATTTGTTTGTTTATCATAATGCTTAACCCATTTATTCTATAAGACAAAAAAATAGTAGGATGCATCTTGCTTAAGCTGCACCCTACTCCTTATATCTCACTCGCTTTAACTGCAAATATTAATTCTTGTATAAACATACTATTTTTTATATTTGTAGCTAGCCTTGCATTATTTTTCTTGTTATCTACAAGAGCCTTAACTGTATGAAGTCCTAGCCCTCTTCCATCCCCCTTTGTACTGTATCCCTTCTTATAGAGCAAACTAATATCTTCAATCTTTCCATCAAATGGATTGCTAATATTAATCTTAATATCCTCTTTTGTACATTCCATAGTCAGTGAAACTACTTTATCTTCTGAATTACTTGCTGCCTCAATTGCATTATCTATAAGTATACCTAATATTTTACACACATCAATCTCATTCATAGTGAAGAGTGGTATATCTTGTAAAATCTCTATATTTAAAATAGCTCCTAACTTTTGAGCCTTAATCAGCTTAGCATACAACATACCCCTTATAGGAATACTTTCTATCTTTTTAATAATTTTAACATTATTATCTTCTTTAAATACTTCTCCTTGATTAAGAATCTTGTCTTTAAAATATTCATCTAACTTATTCATATCCTTTAACTGTATATACCCACTTATTGTTGCAAGTATATTCATGTAGTCATGCTTAAAGATCCTCATATCATCATGTTGCTTTTCAAGCAGATTTGCATATCCTGTTAACCTTTCATTTTCCTGCTGCTTAAGCTCAAGTTCTAAACTCTTCTTGTAATTTTGATTCATCATATATATAAAAGCTATCCCTAATAGGCAATATAACACAAATATTGCAATGAGAAGGGCCGTAACATCTAAAGATAATGATTCTATGAATACACCAAGAATAGTTACATTAAGATACATGACCAATCCTGTTATAATAATATATGCATAAAGAAGTTTGTTTAACTTCATATCTTTTACATCTAATTGTTTTACATTAATAGCAATGGACATAACTTTAGAAATACAAATTGCCACGATTAAAGCGACCATATAGAGTATAAAATTAGCTTGCGGAATAGTTCTAATCTGTTCATCTGAAAATCCGAATATAGCCATAACAATATAACCACATGCCATATCTGATATGACCATAGTTCCTACAAAAACCACAGAGGCTACAATTGCTACATACTTTTTGTGTGTACTTAAGTATTCAAAAATACATATCATAAGGGCATTTATGAACAGAGCAGCACCCTTAACATTCAAGTATGCTACTAATGAATTGATGATTATTTCCAGTAACACAAATAGTATCCATCTTTTTTTATTATCCTTTATATTCCCAACGTTATAATATATTATAAATACTACCAAAGCAGTTAATATAGGTTCTATGATTGAAAAGTAAGTAGACAAGTGTTTCCCCTCCGTTAACTCTAATTATTACTATATTTTATCATATAATTATAAATATTGATACATTTATCAAAAAAAATAAGTTTATATTTAGATAATTTAAATATAAACTTATTTTTTATTCTTTTTTGCCTAGCTTGTTTTTATATTAGCTGCGTTTATATAACGTCTTTGGCATTTTAGGCTCATGCATTCCGAAAAGAAAACACTTGTCTGATGAATTAATTGCCACATCTTTTGCAAGTCCTCCAATAATATTGGCTATTTTTTCTTTAGTATTAGTCCCCATGCTCATTGATTTTTTCATAATTTCTATACCCCTTTCCTAGAATAAAATATATTACAGGTGTAATGAATATGCTTTCAAGCATAACACCACTTGTAATCAGATTTTTGTAGGTTTCGTTCTTAATTAGAATCATAATCAAAAACAAAACACTTGCAGCTAATAGAGACTGCATTTTTAGCTTTTCCCTGTGTCTCCTGCTAATAAGAGGTCTTTCCTCTGTATCAGCAGGTGCATACTTAATAAGTAACAGGAAAGCTAAAATAAATAAACCTATGCGTACCGCAAAGTTCATCGGTACATAAAGAGCTATGTATGTTCCCCCCAGAAAAAATACAAAGCTTAGTATAGTACATAAAAAGGTTGAAGGTGCGTGAACACCTGCCGCGAAAACGCGAATAAATCCATAACATATAAATAAAACTAATAAATAATGAGCAACCTTTAATAAAAAAGCAACGATAAAAAGAAATGCAATTTTAAAAAGATTGATAAAGAATACTTCGATGCCGTATTGTATAACCTCTAATTCTTCATCCTTTTTATTTGTATTATCTTGAATAAAAGTCATAACATGTTTGGTCAAATAAAGTGGTATATCTATAAGAAACACCTTCTTTCTTCATTATCTCCCAAAAAATGTATTGCTTAATATATTTATAACAATTTTAAACTTTTTTGTCAACGGAAAATGTAAAATTTTCTAAACTTTTTATATTATTTTGCATAATTTTATTTATTTTATATATTCTAAAACATGGGAATAATCTTTTTTATGTGCATATATGCATAAATCTTTGTCAATTATTCCAATATATTCATCGTGATAGATCGTCAAAACCCATTCTTTTACAATTTAAAGCAAAAAAATTAGTCTGCAAAGAGCTACTCTTTACAGACTAATTTTTTTATTCTATATGTTTTTTATCTATATACCTTTTTATTCGATATTATATTAGTATGTTTTGATCACGATTTGGTCCAACACCGATCATCGATACTTTACATTCACAAAGCTCCTCTATTCTAGATATATATTTTTTTACAGAGCTTGGTAAATCGTCATAGGCACGAATATGATCTATGCTTCCCCATCCTTCCATCTCTTCATACACAGGTTTGCATTTGTCGAGATCTTCTAGACTAGCAGGAAAATGTTTGATAACCACGCCATCTAATTCATAACCAACACATATTTTTATAGTTTCTAAATCTTTTAATACATCTAATTTGTTAAGAGCAATCTGCGTAAGACCACTGGTTCTTACTGCATATTGGCCAATTACAGCATCAAACCATCCACATCTTCTTGCTCTACCTGTAGTTGTCCCATATTCTTGACCCACTTGTCTTATATGTTCTCCAACTTCATCTTCAAGCTCTGTAGGAAATGGTCCCTTACCTACACGTGTTACATACCCTTTCATAACACCAATACATTCATTAATCATAGTAGGTCCTATACCCGATCCAATACATGCTCCTCCTGTTACTGGATGGGATGATGTTACATAAGGATAAGTTCCTAAATCAAGATCTAACAAAGTTCCTTGAGCTCCCTCAAATAGAACATTTTTACCTTGCTTTATAGCATCGTATAAAAGAACTGTTGTGTCATCAATATATGATTTTAATGCCTCCGCATAAGCATAGTACTCTTCTATTATTTCTTCTGCATTGAAGGCTATATCTTGTCCATATACATATTTTAAGGTAGCATTTTTTACTTTAACATTTTCTCTTACCTTAGTTTCAAATACTTCCTGATGATATAAATCACAAATACGAATGCCTATCCTATCTGCTTTATCAATATAACAGGGTCCTATGCCTTTCATTGTGGTGCCTATATCTTTTCCATCTTTTGCTGTCATTTCTTCTTTTGCTTTATCTAAAGCTTTATGATAAGGCATGACTACATGTGCTCTTGAACTTATTTTTAAGTTACTCACATCTACGCCTCTTTCAACTAGGCTTTCTATTTCTTCAAGCATACCTTTTGGATCTATAACAACGCCATTACCTACTATACATGTTTTATCTTTATAGAGTATACCAGACGGGATTAGGTGAAACTTATATACGACTCCATTCACAGTAACTGTATGTCCAGCATTATTACCACCTTGGCAGCGTACGACAACATCTGCATCTTGCGATAATATATCAATTATTTTTGCTTTACCTTCATCTCCCCATTGTGCTCCTATTATAACTTTAGTTGGCATGGTATACACATCCTTTCAATACTTTTGCAACACTAGTATCATAACAAATCTACTATAATAAATCAACATATTATCGAATATTTTCCTCAAAATTCAAATATTTGTTCACCTTCTATGATTAATAAGCAGTAAATGAATAATATTAGCATTAACCAAAAATACGAATTTTATAATGATATAAGTTTAATAGAGACAACACCTTCTTAGCAAATTCTATAGATGCCCCTATAATAAAAATAGCTTCTGGTATATAATTATTTTAGCTCATGTGCAAACGAAAAAAAGAGGTGATTCTTTGGAAAGATACATTTATGTATTTGGTCACATTAACCCTGATACCGATTCTATCTGTTCTGCTATAGCCTATGCCCATCTAAAAAAGTCTTTAGGTTATAGCCATGTTATCGCAGCAAGACTTGGAAAAATTAATAAGGAAACTGCCTATGCACTTAATTATTTTGGTGTTAAAGAGCCAATACTTATTGATAATATAAAGCCTCAAGTAGGTGATACAAACTATTATGCTGTCCCTCCCATTTATTTAACAGACTCTGTAAAAAAAGTTTGGGATGTCATGACTACACAGCATAAACAAATGCTTCCTGTTCTTTTTAATGATGGCAAACTTGCAGGTATTATTTCTATGTCTGATATTGCTAAAACCTATATTGGACTTACAGATAGTAGTGTTTTAAGAAAACACACAACACCTTTTGCTAATATTCTATCTGTTCTAGAAGGTCAGTTGGTTTCTGGCTCTTATCCAGAAACTTACATACAAGGTGATGTCTTTACTACTGACTCTATTATGAATGATACAGTATTATCTCCCTTAGACATTGTTATTACTGGAAGTAAAGAAGAACTTGTTTTATCTGCAATTAATACAGGTGCAGGATGCGTGATTATTACACAACAAGATATGGATGCTATTCCTTTATCTAAGCTTCAAAATTGTTCCTGTGCTGTTATTTGTACGCCCCATTCTTTTTTCACAACTATCAAAATGATTTCCCAATGTATTTCAGTTAAAGAACTCATTCGTAATAATAATGTGGTTTATTTTGGGACTGATGATACCTTAGATGAAATTAAAGAAATTATGCTTAAATCCCCTTATAGGAGCTTTCCAGTTGTTGATGAAGAAGGTCAAGTTAGAGGTATTATCTCAAAAAGACATCTTATTGATATAAAGAAGAAGAAAGTTATTCTTGTTGATCATAACGAAAAAACCCAAAGTGCTGTTGGTATTGAACAAGCCGAAATATTAGAAATCATTGATCACCATAGAATAGCTAATATCGATACGCAAATCCCCGTATTTTTATATAGTGAGCCTGTAGGATGTACATGCACCATTATAGCCAATATGTTTGAGCAGCATCACATCACTCCATCTAAAGCTATAGCAGGTATTATGCTCAGTGCAATTCTTTCAGATACACTTTTATTTAAGTCACCTACTTGTACAGATAAAGATATACAAACCGCAAAAAAACTGGCTAAGCTTGCTGAGGTAGATATCCTACAGTATGGTAGAGACCTGCTTATTTTTGGAACTTCTTTAGAGGACTTGTCTGCAAAAGAAATACTGCATATAGACATGAAACGCTTTGTGCTCGCCAAGTATAATATTTCTGTTTCACAAATCAACACAGGAGATTTTAAAAGTCTCTTTGACATCAAAGATGCTCTTTTTTCTGAAATGCAGCATCTGGCTACTCAAAATAGCTTAGATATTATCATACTTATGGTAACAGACATTGTTTTAGGGGGAACTGAGTTAATCGTTTATGGAAGAGAAAGATGGATTGCTGAGCATGCTTTTAACATTAGTAAAAATGATATAAGTATTTTCCTTCCTGGTGTATACTCCAGAAAACAACAAATCATCCCTAAATTAATGATGGCTATACAAAGCAATTGACCTTGCCTTTCTTAAATAATACTTTGTAAATTTTTTTGAGAATAACAATGTAAATACTTTACTTATCTATGCCCTAAGTGTTGTTTCTCTAAGATAATGCACATCGTCTACTCTATTATTTAAAATGTAAATTTTGTTGCTTAATAATAAAAGTGTGAACCACAAATGAAAATGTCCCATTTATTCCAATTTCCTTGTTGACAACGAGCCTCTAGCCCTTAGGAAACCCAAATTATGCTCATATGGCAAGAAACCTTGTAAGTACAGCCATATGGCAT
>JAEYPM010000096.1 GCA_023410675.1 Bacillota bacterium
TATAATCTGCGTATTCACATACTGGTGTGTTATCATTTGAAACATAAACAACAGTTCTTGCTCCTTGATCCTTACAGAACTTTGCTGCTTCTACGATCTCTTTTGTATTTCCACTTCTTGTTGAAAATACACATATAGAGTCTTTAGTAAATTTTTTATGTCCCATTACCATAAATTCTGATGCGATCATGCTGTGTGTTTCTATATCAGACTCAGTATCTAACCAATATTTCATAGGAAGTGAGTGGGCATAAGTTCCTCCGCATCCAATAAAGAATATATTTGAAAATCCTTGCTCACAGATTTCATCTGCTACTTTTTCAATCTGTGGTTTTAGTGCTATTGCATCGTTTACTACCTTTTCGTAACGTGAAATGTTAAAGTTAAACATTGATGTTTCCTCCTTAGTGATATGATATATTTTATATTGTTCTATAATGTTATAATACAATATAGAACAAGTATTGTAAAGTGTTTTTGTAAAGATTATCAATTAAAACAATTCAGAATCTATCCCTTCTTAATGTCAAGGTCTATACAGATTTGTCTAATGACTCTTGCAGCCTGTGCCAAATAGAGTTCTGGATCCTTAAAATAGGGTGCTAAAAGCTCTAGAGAACACCATCCCTTATAACCCTTTCTTTGAAATACCCGGAACATATCTGTCATAGGAATAACGCCTCTTGGGTCATCAAGCTGCATATGTAATTCTGTCACCCCATCACTGTTGCAAATATGAATATAATCCATCTTATCCCCAAGCTTATCAAAGTATTCAGTTAGTGGTTCATTTGCAATCACTGGTGGAACTACATCGATCATCCCTTTTAGAGCCTTGCTGTCTACTTGCTTAAATAAATCTAACAAATCATCTGCTGTAGTAATTAAGCTTCCCTCTGACGGAGAAAGTGACTCCATGATAATAGAAACGCCTACTTCTTCTGCCCTTTTAGCTAACCTTGCTACACCTTCAACTAAATAGGACCACGCCTCGCTTCGATCTCTTCCATAACCTGGGTGTGGAGATGTAATCTGCATCTTATTGGTTCCAATAAGCGAAGTTATCTCTACACTTTTAATCAAATACTCTAACGTTTCTCTTCGCTCTTTTTCTATACTTGAAGAGAGATTATAAGGATAGGCTAAAATCTCAGGCGTAAACATCGATACCTCTAGCTGATATTGTTTCTTCCAGCTATTAATAGCTTCTATAGCCTCTTTATCCATATCATAGGCATAGCCGTGAGGGCGTGCCCCCCATATTTCTACACCTTCAAATCCATATTCTCTTGCCATTTTAAAGGAGTACTCAAGTGGAAATCTGCAAAATTGATAGGTTAAAAAAGAAAACTTCATTTTATTATCCTCCTCATTTAGAAAGGTGCTCTAGCCGATACCATGGCAGAACACCTTTCCTTTTATTTCTTATTTCTATTCTTCAAAAGCATCTACATTTTTTGCTTCTAACATACCAAGCTCTGTATGAATAACATCGTCAACCTTTTCACCTTTTAATATTTTATAAGCTGTCTCTAGTGAAAGTGCTCCAATCTTCTTTGGATATAACGCTACAGAAGAAATCAAGTTACTATCTGGTCCATCATTTTTCATGATTTCAATTTGTTCACCAGATGCATCATATCCTGCAATAAGTACGTCTGTTCTGTTGTTCGCTTTAGTTGCTGTATAAGCACCTAATGTATTATCTCCCATAAATCCAAAAATACCTGTAATGTCCGGATGTGCTTGAAGCATGTTTTCTGTAGTTGCACGGTGTGTATCACGTGTTCCGTTTGATAATTGCTCTACTATTTCTACATTTGGTGCAATTTCAGCTAATTTTTCTTTAAATCCTGCAATACGTTCTTCAGCTGTTGTCACACCAGGAACCTCTGTAAGTACAAGCACTTTTCCTTCTTTACCCATTGCATTAATTAAGTATTCAGCTGCCATTGCTCCGCCAGCTTTATTATCAGAAAGAACCTTTGCCTCTACCTTTGCCTCAGTCTCAATATCATAGTCTACCACTACTATCCCTGCTTCTCTTGCCTTATCAATATAAGGTATAATTGCCTGTGCATCTACTGGGGCAACGCAGATTGCATCTACTTTCTGCTGAATCAAATCTTCAAAAATAGCAATCTCTTTTTGCATATCACCTGCAGGATCAGGGCTAACAACCTTAACATTTCCTAGTTCTTCTGCCTTTGCTTTTGCACCGTCTACAATATCCACACCGAATTCTTCAGCCATAGACCATGCAAGTACTGCAATTGTGTATTCGTCATCTTTTGCTTTTTGCTCCTGAGATGCTGCGTTTGATCCTGATTGCACCTCGTTCCCACCACTTGAACATCCTGCAAGTACTAATGTAGACATTGCTAAGGTTAAAATAATACTTGTTAATTTTTTCTTCATCGTGATCTCTCCTTTTAGTGTTTTTAGTGTATTTTTAGTGTGTTTTTAATAGACTTACTGTTTGCGTTTATTTCTTTCTGCTGTTATAGATTGAATAGATAACAGCTGCAATAATGATGATACCTTTTACTACTAACTGCCAGTAAGAACTAATATACATTAAGTTCATACCATTATTGATAATACCCATTAAAAGAGCACCAAAGAAAATACCAACAACTGCACCTTTTCCACCACTAAAGGAAACGCCTCCCATCGCACAAGCTGCGATAGCTTCTGTTTCAAATGCGTTACCTGCAGTTGGCTGTGCAGATGCGTTACGTGCTGATAAAATAACACCTGCTAAGGCTGCCGTAATACCACTAATCATATAGGCGAACATAATCACTCTTGGTGCGTTGATTCCTGAATGATGGGCTGCTTGATAGTTACCGCCTACAGCATATATCGAGCGTCCAAAAGATGTTTTTGAAAGAATGATACCTACTACAATAAAAGTTCCTAGCATAAAGAAGATGGGAACTGGTATACCCGCAATATCACCAAGGCCTAAGAAAAGCATATCATCTGGAAGGTTGCCTATTGGCTTTCCATTAGTAATAAGATAAGCTAGTCCACGAATAGAGGTCATAAGGCCTAATGTCATAATAAATGGTGGGATTCCAGTTTTGGCAACCATAACTCCTGATACAAGCCCAAGCACAGCACCTGCTACTAGTCCTACTATAATAGCTGGAAATAAAGGCATTGTTCCTTCAACCACTAGTTTTGTTACGAGTGCACCACATAACCCTGCTACTGCTCCAACTGTAAGATCGATACCTCCTGTCATCATCGCAAATGCCATTCCACAAGCTAATATTCCATAAACAGAAATTTGCCTTAGAACATTTAAGATGTTTGTTGTAGTTAAAAAGTTAGGGCTACGAAATCCTAAAAAGATACTTGCCACAAAAATAACAAGGATTAACCCTGAATAAGAACGAAAGTTAGGATTACTTAATACTTTTTGAAACACATTCATTGAATCGTTTTGCTTTGCTACTGCTTTCATTATGCAATACCTCCCTTTGTAGCTAGCTTCATAACAGCTTCTTCTGTTGCATCACCTTTACTTAATTCACCAGTAATGACACCTTCACGCATAACAATGATTCGATCACTCATATTAATAAGCTCTGGAAGCTCTGAAGAAATCATAATAATAGAAACGCCCTGTCTCACAAGATCATTCATGATTTCATAGATTTCTGCTTTGGAACCTACATCAATCCCTCTTGTTGGCTCGTCTAAAATCAAAACGTCTGGTTTTGTTGCCAGCCCTTTTGCTATAACTACCTTTTGCTGATTGCCACCACTTAAGTCTCCTGCTGACTGTGTAAAGTCAGACGCTTTTACCTTAAGTTTTCCCATATACTCTTTAGCATATTGCTTTTCCTTCTTAGGCTGCATAAATCCAGCCGTACTTAGTTCTTTTAAAGAACTCATTTCAATGTTTCTGAGTATAGAAAGCAAAAGCACAAGGCCTTGATCTTTCCTGTCCTCTGGCACTAAAGCAAACTTATTTTTGATTGCTTCTGTTGGATTCTTGTTCACAATAATAACGCCATCTTTATAGACTGATCCTGAAGATTTATCAAGGCCCATAATCGCACGCATAAGTTCTGTACGTCCTGCACCTACTAATCCTCCAAAACCTAACACCTCACCTTTTCTTAAAGCAAATGATGCATCTTTAACTTTTTCATTTAGGATATGCTCTACTCTTAATATTTCTTTTCCTATCTCAACTGTTGCTTTTGGAAACTGATTGTCAACATTACGCCCAACCATTAAGGAAATTACCTGATCTGTGTTTAATTCCTTAACCATACCCCCACCTGAATTTTTTCCATCTCTTAAAACTGTAATTCGATCTCCTATTGCAAAAATATCTTCAAGCCTATGAGAAATATATATTAATGAAACGCTTCTTTTTTTCAGCTGTGCAATAATCTTAAATAAAATCTCCGTTTCCTCTGTGGTCAAAGATGAAGTTGGTTCATCAAAAATAATTATTTTAGAATCAAACGATACGGCTTTCATGATCTCAACTAGTTGACGCTGTGCTACGCTTAGTTCTCTAATATAAGTGCCTGGGTCAAAATGGATCTCTAAATCATCCATCAAAGCTAACGTCCTTTTTCTAAGTTCATTAAAGTCTACCAGCCCTGACTTTTTTGGATATCTTCCCATGTAGATGTTTTCCATGATCGTCATATCTGAAAACTGCACGAGCTCTTGGTAAACTGTGCTGATGCCATAGTGATGTGCCACACTTGGATTTTTAAGTTCAATTTTTTTATCATAAAGAACTATCTCGCCTTCTGAAGGCTGAACAACTCCAGAAAGAATTTTCATAAGCGTTGATTTCCCTGCACCATTTTCTCCCAGCAAGCATAGAATTTCTCCCTTTTGAAGTTCAAAATCAACGTTATTTAAAGCTTTAATTCCACCATAAACCTTTGACATCCCTTGCATTTTCAAAATAGTTTCTGACATATAGCATAGTGGCTCCTTTCTTTTTAAGTATCGTTTTACATCGCTACCCCATAGCCAAAGGAACCTTCAACTAGGCAATTTCTCCTAGCAAGCATATTGCCTTGACACATACTTAGTTCTATAAGTTGGTCATAAAAGTTATCTTTGTCTTCTTGTCTTAAAAATCTTTCTGGATTGTCTTTTAACAAGGTGTCTAAAACTCTTTTATTCTCAAAATAAGAACAGATAAAAGCTGTAATCCAAGAATCTCCGGCACCAGTCGTATCAACAACTGCCTCCTTAAAGTTATAAGGTAGCTTTTTATAAAGTTTTCTTCCGTTATATACGATAGCTCCTCTTATGCCAATAGTTGTAACAGCAAGCATACATCCGTGTGTTTCAACTGCTTTTTTTAGAAGTCTTTCAAGTTCTTCATCTAGCAAATCTTTGCCAGAAAAGAATGCAATGTCAATAGATGGGCATACCGCATCTAGAGTATTTTCTTGCCATACATCTGAGAAATCATAAAGAAGGGGTACACCAGCTTCTTTAATGAGGCTTAGCTGATCTTCAATGTGGCTAAAACAACTTGAATGAGCGATATCAAAAGTTTTTATATACTCTAGTAAACTCTTGGTAATTCTCAAAGGATGGGATTTTACCACCCCTGCATCATTTTCATCGACAATCGTTCTGTCTCCATCCGTAAGATGAATACCACATCTTCCTGTTTCTCCATCTTGAATAGCACATTTTGATAGGTCAATCTTCTTATCTTTTAGAGCACGCACTATAATTTCTGATTCCTTATCCTTTCCTAGTACACCAACATAAGCTGTCTCATGTCCAATCTGATTTCCATAAACTGCAAAGTTTAAAGAATTGCCACCAGGATAGATCATTCTTTTTGTATAGTTGCAATCAACAACATTGTCTCCTACACCAACTATTCTTAGCATTTTATCACTACCTTTGTTTCCTATACTTTTCTCACATTTCGATTTTAGTATTCCATTTGGCGATAATATCTTCTTGTTGATAGTGGGTGGTTTCTCTCATGTTCTAAGTGGCAGCTTAGTCTTTCCAAAATAGAATAAATAACAAGTGGTGATAAAATCTTTCTAAACTCAGGGTCAAATGGGAGTTCTACTTCCTTTGTATCAAATATATTGATCACATCAGTAACTTTTTTAGAGAAGTTAAGCACCCTGTCCATCAAAGGTCTTGTTTCATCTTCCCCATATAATAAGATAAGGCTTGTATCTTTTTCTACTAATTCCAATGTTCCATGGAAGTACTCTGCTGCATGAATAGATTTTGTTTTGATCCACTGCATTTCTTCTAGGATACACATTGCATAGTCATAAGCTTCGCCCCAAAGCATGCCTGATCCAATTACCATGTGGTAATCTGTTTCTTTATGTTCCTTTGCCATTTCTTTGCATCGATCTTCATAAAACTCTTTGGCTTTAATTAAGGCTGGTGCTATTTTTTCATATTGTGCTATAAAGGTATCATACTTAGCAAACTGTCCTTTGTTTTTTAGTATCCTTGCTAAGAATAAGATCATGTATGTATAAATGGCCTCACACAAACAATCATCTTCTGCAAAGCTAAATAACTTATAATCTGCGTATTCACATACTGGTGTGTTATCATTTGAAACATAAACAACAGTTCTTGCTCCTTGATCCTTACAGAACTTTGCTGCTTCTACGATCTCTTTTGTATTTCCACTTCTTGTTGAAAA
>JAEYPM010000077.1 GCA_023410675.1 Bacillota bacterium
ACTATTTAAGCCAACATATATATTATATTTTTTTATAATCTTAATAAATTTAATGTTACTATGTTACATCATTCATCAATCCATTGACTATCAAGTCTTAGAGGGTGTAACATGAGAATCATTTTTAATGTTACATGATGTTACACTATATAGGCATACTAAAATTCTGAATATAAGGTAATACATAATATCTTCCAACCTTGCCCCCCATTCTCCTATATTCTTGCTTTATTCCCATAGCATTTAATACTTTTCCTATCCTTCTAGGTTCTAGCCTTCTACCTGTTTCTTTCTCAATATATTCTGCTATAGCTAGAGAAGTAATAGGCTTCCATTGTTCTATAGGTTGACTAAAAGGTATTTCTTCTTCAATAATTATCTGCTCTGTACTTCTTACCATGTAAGATTCATTATGTTGCTCATTCTTTTCTTGTTCTTCTAGTGTTAAATAAGTTATATCTTGCTTCCTGTCATACATTAAGGCTATTTCACCCCATAATAGATTGATGTCAATTCCATGCTGATAGTCTATTTTAACTAAATCATACACAACATAACGCCTATTGCCTGTTGGGTCTCTTAGGAATTCATAATCATTAATTGTACCTATAAATGCCGTATGCCTTGGGTGCTTCCTTGCACTTCTTGCATAGGGTGGTCTAAACTCGTCAAACTTTTTACCTAAAAATGCTTTCATTTCGTCTCTATCATTTTCCTTTAATGACTTCCCGAACTCTCCCAGCTCAACAACCCAATACTTTGTATTTTCTATCAAACTATCTTTGTCTTTAAGTTTTAACATTACACCATCTTTAAAAAACTCGTTTAAATGCTCTCTAGGGAATAAACTTGCTATCCATGCTGTTTTGCCTATGCCTTGTTTACCCTTTAATATTGGCATAAAATCAATGAAATTTAGTTCATCATTATATGCTATATGTACACAACATAAGAGCCATTTTAATAGGATTTTATTAAAGAACTCTACATCTTCACCAGGTGCATAATGTAACGTTTTACATAGTTGATTTATAATAGAATACTCGGGCTTCTCTTGAAGATATTTCTCTTTACATATATTCAAGTACGTTATAACACTATTGAACCTATCATCATAAGCTATGCAATACATAAAATCATATAGTTGGTCTTTTGAGAGTTTTAACCCTTCCATTTGGCACAATGTATTTAACTTTGTTATACTAGAATCATAAGAGTTATGGACATTAATGTTACCTTTAATCTTAATTTCTCTTGATAGATCATTATATGAAACACTAATATTATGCTTATTAAGTAATACCTTAAGATTTTCGTATATTTTAAGCTTTGTGCCATTGTCGCTACAAAAATAATCTGTTTGCTGTCCCTGGTCTGCTGGTGCGTTTTCTTCACTTTCTATTAGGTCTATTAACTCTTGTTTTGTATGTCCTTCCTTTTCAATGTAATCTGTAACGTCTCCATGATCTAGTTTTGAAGTGGTCACAATTTTACACTTAGAAGCATACTTTTCAAGGTCTCTTTTAACTCGTGAAGCAAATTGTTTCCCTGGTACATCATTGTCTTGAAGTATAACAACATCTAGCTTATTAAATAGCTTTGAAAATTTAGGGTTCCAATCTCCTACCGCTCCAGGCGTAACAGCTGGCATGTCTAAACGTGTTAATGTATGTACATCCTTTTCACCTTCTACAATATAGATTCTGTCACCTTCCTTTAATGTCTTGAAAACAATATTATTATAAAGTTGTTTATCTATTCCCTTTGTCACATCTTTATATATCACTTTGTCATTTTCGACTTTACAGTATATTATTTTCTTACCTTCATACCTTAATTTGTAGTACAAAATATTCCCTTGCATATCTGTATATGGGTAAATATCTTCTAGTTTTAGTTTCCTTCCGTCATTTTTTATCCATACTTTAATTTTGTCTTTCCATGAAGTAGGAATATTATAGTTCTTTTCAGTAAATAAATCTGATAACGTCAATCCTTTTGAATTTAATATATCTACTGTGCTACATCCAGCATGACAATGTAATAAAGTCTTATCCTCTTTTATTGTAATTGTTAAACTTGCTTTATTATCATTATGTACTGGACATAAGCATTGATATTGTGAGTTACCTGTCTGTTTTACGTTACTAAATTTATGTAAAATGTTTTCTTCCACGTTTTACCCTCCCCATGTCATTAGTCTAAGAATTAATAAGCCCATAGCACATTCACCCCTTTACTGTACAGTTGGACAAAAATGTTTAACTGTTACTGCTATCCTAATTATTAGAATGTCATACCTATATTATTTTCTAGCCATTTTTCAAGCTGTGATATAGGGATTAACGTTCTGCTCCCTATACGCAAACAAGGGAATCCCCTCGACCTTGTAAGCTGTCTAGCCTTGTTTTCTCCTATTCCTAAGACTTGGGCTAACTCTTTAACTGACAAGGTTTGTCTTTCTATGTTCTTCTTTTGCTCTGCTACTTTCTCTGTTAGATCATTAATTAAAGTGTTCATTGTATCAACTCCTTGATATATTTATTCTTCGTCTAGATCAATGCCGAGTTCTTCAAATAGTTTCATGCTTACATTACTCCATTCATTTTGAATAAGCTCTATATGATCTTGATATGTAGATTCTCGAGAAATTCCATCAACTACTACATTAGATACCTTGCCATTAACTACCTCTTGAAAGTCTCTTAATATTGCTTTGATAAAATCTATGTTTTCTTGCTCTTCTATTTCTCTAACTTTTTCTTCTGCAATCATGGTAATTTCTTCTAACCTTCCTTGTGGTGTCAAACTTTCAAATTCTGTCAAATTAATTAACCCCATTTCTGCTATTGCTTTAATTACCTTTTCAATCATGTCCCTTTTCATATTATCAATCTCCTTTGTATTTAAATTTATTTTTCTTATGAAAAGAAAAGCGTTTGTACATCTGTGTCAAGTGCTTCGGCAAGTTTTAACATTAGTTCTTTTGGAACTCTCATGTCCTCACCATTTTCAATTTTTGATAATACACTTCTGCTTATTCCTACAGCTTCGCAAATTTGTTTTTGTGTTAATTTCTTTTTCTTTCTTGCAATCATAACATTCATGGTATAACCCTCCTTTTTCATACATTTGTGTGAATCCTATATTTATTATAATTCATACATTTGTGTGAAGTCAAGTACATTTTATTATTAATTTGCTATTTTGTTTACAAACATGTGAAAAATGCTATACTAATTATAGGTGGTGATATTATGAATGTAGGCGAGAGGATAAAGACAATAAGAAAACTTAATGGATTATCTCAACTTGAATTAGCAAACAAGTGCGGATTAAACAGAAATAGTATTTATAATTACGAAAAAGGAAAAAGGCACCCAAAAAGTGATGATTTGCAATCAATAGCAAATGCACTAAATATTCCATCTCACTATTTGATAGGGAATGATGATACAGAGGCTTTTAATGATGCTCTTGTGAATGATATAGCTGTAAATCTATCCAAATTAGTAAAATCAAAAGATGCTGATACTAATATGATAGGTAAACAAATAGATATTATTATTCAAAATATGGTAAACAATCTTTGTTTAGAAGACGAGCTTATAATTTCTATTTATAAATCACATTTTTGTAATCTATTAAAACAAATAGCAAATATAACGGATCCTAGCGGGTATTTTAATGATCATGAATATTTACAAATATTAGATAATATCACAGATTATATTAACGATAAGAGTGGTAATACTAAAAAAGGAACGTGAAGCCAATGCCAAAAAAGAAAAGGAATAAAGCAAACGGAGAAGGCACCATATGGGCTGAAAAACGCAACGGAAAGCCTTATTATCGTGGTTGCTATATAATAGGCTATGGCGATAACGGAAAGCCCATAAGAAAGCTTTTTTCAAGCTATGATAAGAAGGTTGTAATTGATAAAATGGCAGAATATAGGACCCAAAAAAACGCTGGTCTTACCTCTTCCAATGAAAAGATAACCTTGCAACAATGGTTTTATACTTGGTTATTTGAGTTTAGAATTAATGATCTGAAGCCTACATCATTTGAACGTTATGAGGGAATATATAGGAACTATGTTAAAGATACCCCACTTGGTAGGCTGAAATTAGTTGATATACGTGCTACTGACCTTCAAACTTACTATAATAGTCTATTAGAACAAGGATACACTTCTAACGTTATAAGGACCCTTAACAAGCATTTAAAGACTTGTATTAGTGAAGCCATAAAGCAAGGCTATATAGCAAGGAATTACTGTTCTCTTGTTAATTTACCTAAATCCATAGATACTGATACTGATATATGCGTATTTACCCCAGAGGAACAAAAAACGTTCATTAATTCATTAGCTACTCATAGACAACGTGCGTTATTTATACTTGCCCTTGGTAGTGGTTTAAGGCTTGGTGAGATCATGGCGTTAAAATGGTCTGATATTGACCTTGTAAATAATTCGTTAAACGTTAATAGAGCAATTTCTCAAATATCTAAGGTTGGGAAAGATGGTTCTAGGACATGGTCTAAATTAGAACATCCACCAAAAACAAGAAGTAGTATTAGAGTGATTCCATTACCTACAAAGGTTATTAAGGAATTGAAACAGCATAAGGCAAGGCAGAACGAGGAAAAACTTAAAAATGGAGAACTTTATCAGGACAATGATCTTGTGTTCTGTACTGAATTAGGTAATTACCTTGATACACGTAATCTAACAAGGGCTTACGCTAGAGCATTAGCAAGGGCTGGCATACCTCATAAGAAATTTCATTCATTAAGGCATACTTACGCCACTAGGCTATTCGAAAATGATGTCTCAATTAAAACTGTTCAATCTTTAATGGGACATAGTGATATAGGTACCACAATGAATATATACACTCATGTTATGCCGGAGAAAATGACAAAAGACGTTCAAAAACTCAATCACTTATTCATGTGATTATATTTTTTTACTTTTTACTACACATTTACTACACACTTTTTGATTATTACACATTAAAAATAAGAAAAAGGTAAGTCCTGTATACTTTGATACACAAGGCTTGCCTCTCTTTGTCTATGCACGCAGTAGGATTCGAACCCACGGCATTCTGATCCGAAGTCAGACGCTCTATCCAGCTGAGCTATGCGTGCTTATTTTTTGTTAACTATTTTATTATAATCTTGTAATCTGGTAATGTAAATATAGAATTCACATTTTAAATATAATGGAGTATAAAAAAAGTACCTCCAATAACCTTATGATTTCTATAGGCTTTGGAGATAGATAACGCTATTAAAATTTCCATATTTTTTGAAGGATATCTAAATAATTTATGTTGGGATTCAAGTAGCCTACTAGGTAACTTCCTACTAAAGATCCTGTAAGAATGCTCGCGAGCTCACTACTACTTAGTTCTAATGATATATCCCCTTTTCTTTTGGCTTCTTGGCAGATTTCATCAAAGATCTTGCTAAAAGTAAGAGCATTATAATAGCTATATTCTTCATCATCAATACCATTATAAAAGTATACAAATTCAGCATCTGTAAGCTTCATTTCATTGTGCTCTTCCCCTACATTGATTAAAAAATTAAAGTAATTGTTGATAAATCTAGAATACTGAGTTTCTTCATTAAACCATTTGTATATTTCATTGAGCTTGTCTTTAAATGATCTTTCTTTTTTCCAGTTTTTTATTCTTAAAGCAATTTTGATCGTAAAAATCCTTAAGTAATAATGAAAAACATGCTCCTTAGTAGGAAAATAATTAAAAAAAGTTCCTCTGGATATCTGAGCTTTTTGGCAAATCTCATCTATAGTAATAGAAGAAAAATCTTTCTCTTTTAGTAAGCTTAAAACTGCTTTTAATATCGTCGTTCTCGTCTTGACAAAATTTATTTTTCTCAGTGAAAACCGCTCCAATGACTGATACATAGTCATAAACTTCTCTCCTTATAGCAATTTCTAGTAATCATTCCTTTAGAGTATTGTCTATTATCTGTATATTATTCAATACTAAAAGATTTATTTTTATTGGAGTATATAGATTTTCACTTCAAATACTCCCTACTTTTATTGTATAATATATGATAAATTGCTATAATCAATATTGATTTTACATAATTTTTATATCTTAAATGTTATAGAGAAATAACTCAAAATACTTAACTGACTAATCTCCTAAACAATGTTTCTCTTAGATCGCTTCTCAGTAAATTCACTTAAGTTACTTACGTGTTACTATTATAAAAGGAGGATTCTATTTATGAAAAATAAATTGTATCTTATCTTAATAGCTTATAGTGTCTGTATTTTTTACTATTTTAACAGTTTTGCTTATCCTACGCCTTCTCTTCATTCAGAAGGGGCTATACTTATTGAAGCCAAAAGTGGCACTATTATTTATCAAAAGAATGCCCATGCAAAATTTTATCCTGCTAGCACAACAAAGCTTCTTACCTGTGCTTTACTTCTAGAAAATGTAGACCTTGAATCCTCTATTACAAAAACTGCTGATTCCATAAAAAATGTTCCTTCTGATAGTAGTCACATAGGGCTTAAAAAAGGTGATACTTACTCAGCATTAGATGGAATCTATGCTATACTTCTGGCATCTGACAACTATGTGGCTTATGATATGGCTCAAAAAAGTAGTGGAAGTATTACTGCCTTCTCTAATAAAATGAATGCTAAGGCAAAAGAAATAGGAACACTAAACTCACATTTTGTAAATCCTCATGGTTATCATGATGAAAATCACTATACAACACCTTATGACTTAGCAAAAATCACGCAATATGCTTATAGCAAGCCTTTATTAGAAGATATTTCTGGAACATTCTCGTATAATTTTAAAGTCATCAATAAAAATCAAACCATTCCCTTTAAAAATACTTCTATGCTTATCAATAATCAAAGTGACTACTATAATCCAAACGTCCTTGCTTCAAAAACTGGTTTTCATACACCAGCTAAAAGAACGCTTGCAGCTAAGGCAAAGTATCCTAATATAGAGCTTATAGCAGTTGTCATGAAATCGGATTCCCCTTATCAATTTGAAGACATCAATGCTTTATTTGATTACGGCAGTAAACATTTTGAAGCTAACTATACCGAAAATAGCTCTTCTGACAACAATGTTGTTATTATCAATAAAACTTATTCGCCTCAGTTTGAAGAATATGTTACCTATGCTTTAGAGGAGGGCTGGATAGAGCCTTCTGTACGTAATTACTGTGATCCAATAACAACTAAAGAATTTTTAGAGCTTCTAGAGCAAGCACTCCCAAAACAATATGCCTCTTCTATATTAAATCAATATTTACAAGAAGACGCTTCTATGATCTACAAAGATAATTCATTAATAAAAAGAAAGGATGCTGCTCTTATACTTGAAGATCTCTCTCGATCTTTACATCTTACCCCTGTTATCTTAACAATAAATCCTAACATACCTGATAACTATCCTGCAGATACTAACTATGGGAAAAGCATTCAATATGTAGTAAAAGCTAGAATTTTAGGGGAGAAAAATACGCCATTTTATCCTGAAAAGTCATTAACTTATCAAGAGGCACTTGGTGTTGCCCATAGGATTCATAACCTGTTCTATAATTCTTTTCCTTATATATTTATCATATAAAAATGATTACTTAATTAATTCATAAAATTATTTTTTATTCTATGTGTTGACAAAACAACTCTTTACTTAGTAATATATTGAACTATAATATATAGTGTTATGAACATTAATTTTCGAGGTGAGCAAATGAACGATAAATTAAAAGTTGGTGTTGTTGGTGGTACTGGAATGGTTGGGCAGCGTTTTGTAAAGCTTCTTGATAACCATCCTTATTTTGAAGTAACTTGTATTGCTGCCAGTAAAAATTCTGCTGGAAAAACTTATGCTGAAGCTGTAGGAAATCGTTGGAAAATGGATACTCCTATTCCTGAAGCAGTAAAAAACATGGTTGTAAAAAATGCTGCTGAAGTTGAAGCAGTAGCAAAAGAAGTAGACTTTGTTTTCTGTGCGGTAGATATGAAAAAGGAAGAAATCAAAGCACTTGAAGAGGCTTATGCAAAAGCTGAAACTCCTGTTGTATCTAACAACTCAGCCCATAGATGGACACCTGATGTACCTATGGTTATTCCTGAAATAAATGATGAGCATCTTGACATTATCGCTACTCAAAGAAAAAGATTAGGTACTCAAAGAGGCTTTATTGCAGTAAAACCAAATTGTTCTATTCAAAGTTATGTGCCTATGCTTTCTGCATTACTTCAGTTTAAGCCAAAAGAAGTTGTTGCATGTACTTATCAAGCAATTTCAGGTGCTGGGAAAAACTTTAATGATTGGCCAGAAATGATCGACAATGTCATTCCTTTTATTGGCGGAGAAGAAGAAAAGAGTGAACAAGAACCTCTTAGAATTTGGGGTGAAATAAAGGATGGTGCTATTGTTAAAGCTGCCTCTCCTGTTATTACAACACAATGTATTAGAGTACCTGTAACTGATGGACACTTAGCAACTGTATTTGTCACTTTTGAAAATAAACCATCTAAGGAACAAATCCTTGAAGCATGGAAAAACTATAGTGGTAAACCTCAAGCATTAAACTTACCTAGTGCTCCAAAACAATTTATTACCTATTTTGAAGAAGATAATAGACCACAAACAAAACTTGATCGTGACATTGAAAATGGTATGGGAATTACTGTTGGTAGACTTAGAGAAGATTCCCTTTATGACTACAAGTTTGTTGGCTTATCTCATAACACTGTAAGGGGAGCTGCTGGTGGAGCTGTTCTTATTGCTGAGCTTCTAAAAGCAGAAGGCTATCTTACAAAAAAATAAATAGTGAGCAACAAGTTATAAATTAAAAGATACTATAAATAAAAAGATGTTATAAAAACTCTATACTGTTTTTATAACATCTTTTTTATTTTTTAGTCTTTAAGTGGAATGCCCCTAGCATCACTTGTGATACTTCCTGTTAATATTAAAATGCCATCAATAAATGGCCATATAGCACCTATTCCACATGTAAATAGGCTAACAAGAAGCTGTGCTATAGCTATTTCTGTATAGCCCAAATAAAATCTTCCTACAGCAAATTCACACAAAAATATTTGTAATAAACCTGCAACTAATCTTGATTTCTGCTCATAAAGATATGATCCTCCATATGGTGAATACTTGCTTTCTATCATTCCTAATTCAATCTTGTGACCACAAGCCTTACATATATTTGTGCCTTCTTCAAGTTTATTACCACATTGGGTACAAAACATTTGATGACCTCCTAGTATATAGAATTCATGTTATAAGTATTGACTTATATTAAAGATTGCACATTTTAAGTACTCAGTTATACTCTATGCTTTTGAATCCTATATATTTTTATTAACTAGGATATGTCATTTAAATGTTTTAATATGCATGTTTCTAGGTAATTTACATTTATTTATTTGGTTTTTCGATCTTTTCTATATTGCCCATATAAGGACGAAGAGCTTTTGGTATGATTACTGACCCATCTTCTTGCTGATAGTTTTCTAAAATAGCCGCTGTTGTTCGGCCAAGAGCTACCCCACTACCATTTAACGTATGCACTAACTGAGCTTTATCTTGCATAGAATCTTTAAATTTAATGTTTGCTCTTCTAGCTTGAAAATCTTCAAAATTTGAACAACTTGATATCTCTACATATCTTCCATAACTAGGCATCCAAACTTCAAGGTCATAAGTCATAGCTGAACTAAAACCTAAATCTCCTGTGCATAGCTGAACAGTTCTAAATGGAAGTTCTAATGCTCTTAATACATCCTCTGCATCATTTGTAAGTTTTTCTAATTCTTCATAGGAATTATTAGGTCTTGCAAATTTAACAAGTTCTACTTTATTAAACTGATGTTGGCGGATGATTCCTCTTGTATCTCTACCTGCTGAACCTGCTTCTGCTCTAAAACATGCCGTATAAGCACAATGTTTAATAGTAAGCTCAGTTCCATTTAAAATTTGATCTCTATACATATTCGTAACAGGTACCTCTGCTGTTGGTACTAAAAAGTAATCTGTATCTTGCACTTTAAAAGCATCTTCTTCAAATTTTGGAAGTTGACCTGTGCCTGTCATACTTTTTCTATTAACCATAAAAGGAGGAAATACTTCTGTGTATCCATGTTTTTCTACATGCATATCCAGCATAAAGTTCATAAGTGCTCTTTCTAGTCTTGCACCTAGTCCTTTATAAAATACGAACCTTGATCCTGTCACCTTAGCAGCCTTCTCAAAATCTAAGATATCTAAATCTTCTCCAATATCCCAATGAGCTTTTACCTCAAAATTAAAAGATGCTGGCTCTCCCCATCTACGTACTTCTTTATTGTCTGTATCACTTGTTCCTATAGGGACACTCTTATTTGGAAGATTAGGCAACGTAAATAAAATCAAATCCAATTTCTCATCTATTTCTTTTATCTTAGCATCAAGTTCTTTAGCTTGATCAGATAACTTCTTCATTTCTGCAAATACAGCTGTTACATCTTTTCCTTCTTTTTTCATAGCTGGGATTTGTTTTGAAACTACATTTTGTTTGTTTTTTAATGCTTCTACTTTTTGAAGTAGCTCCCTTCTTTCTATATCTAGAGCAGTAAATTCATCTAGATTGTATGTTCCACTTCTTGTTGATAATGCCTTTTTTACCCCTTCAAAATCTGATCTTAATAGTTTTACATCTAACATGCTCTTCACCTCTTGTTTTAATAATTATCTTTGCTTACTTAAATGCTCCTTATACTATGTGCATTCTATATTTATTTGTGAAAAACAACTTTGAAATTTTGAGTAAGTTTTATTAATTTGTTGTCCTTACAAATAAAAAACGTCCCTTTATAATATAATATAAAAGGACGAATGAAATCGTGGTGCCACCTTTGTTCACTAACATAACTTCTATGCTAGTCTCAGCAACCTGCTATATAGGGCAGAACCCTCCTGATTCATCACCAGAAACTCCGAAAGCGGAACATATCAATCAATTTACTAGTTTACACCATCCACTAGCTCTCTGAAAAATTGAACTCATACTTTTCTTTCATCATCATTTATTTTGCTTATTTAATTTTGTTTTATTATAGTCGATAATTTTACAAAAATCAAGGAGAATAAAATTTTTAAAATAACATGTATATAACTTAGATATCCCGTTCATACTATAATCGTACCAAGTGTAAGGTACATCGCTAAATCCCCCCCTCAGCCTAGGTTTCTCCCCCTGAAGCCTAGGTCCTTTTTTTATTTGTTATATCACGAGTTTTATATTCTAATACTATAAGCCTGTGCTCTCCACTGTCTCTTCTTTAATAACCCTTATTTCGTTTAATCTCATTCTCTTCAATCGCTCCGCCTAGTTCACAGACAAAAGAAACTGACAATTACAGATCAGGAAAGCTTTGAAACAATGCTACTAATCCCCACATTTATAAAACCTTAAATATTGAAGATTTTATGTCTAAAGACTTGTCCTTATGGGGAAAATATAATATGGTATATAATGTTACTTTAGATGCAATCATTGAGTCTAAATTTGTGGAAGTGAAAATTATGAACAACAAAAGCAACAAGAAAAAAGAAGCATGGAGAATTATTATGGGTATTATCTCTATAGCATATATTGTATTCTTGTGGGTAAAAAATGATATAGTTAACCTGTATATTACAATGTCAAAAGAAGCAATCATTCCACTTGTTGCAACAACAATTTCGGTTTCGTTGTTAAAAGTTTTTGCTATCATAGGGACAGTTTTGTTCATCAAATGGATTATTAAAAAAATCAGCAACAAGACCAAATAATCAAAATTATTTGTTTATATCATTCACATGATAGAAATTACTTATACCTTGCTCCTTCATCCTAAGAAGCAACATGAAATAGCTGAATAAGTAAAGTACTTGTGTTATTTATCTCTATCACAAGAATTAGTTTAATAATTAGTATTATTTATATTTTCTATATAGCTTTATAGTACAAGGATATATACAATACTAATCATCAATTAAAGGAGAGAGATTCATGAAAAAAACATACTTTTCATGTGTACACTAATTTTATCATGTAGTTTCATAGGATGTGCTAATAGAAAGTCAACTCAAACTACTAAGCAAACTGAAAGTGTAGTTACCGAAGCACATGCGACTTCAAAGAAAGATAAGACTGAGCAAACTATAAAACGTATAATCACAAACAATACGGTAACTAAAATTAAAAATTATGAAATACCGCCTTATCTAAAAGATGCATCTTTAAAAGAAGTCATTGATTCTAAAAATAATTCTAACTATCAGAGAGATGAAGAAGGAGAAATCCTTGTTTATGAAGATGTAAATTTTTTAGGAATAGAAGAGATTAATTTATCATCTTACAACACTATGCTTTGCTACCTTTTCAAAGATGATAAATTATTTGTAGAACGATATATAATGGATACTACCGATGATAGTATAGATGCTATAAAAGACTATCATTTAATACTACAAGCTCTTTCAAACCTTTATGGTGCCCCATCTATTAATGAAAAAATTCCTCTTGATGAAACAACTAAAACAGGAGACTTAAAAGCTCTCAATGGAGATGCTGCTTATGTAAGCCAATGGCAGTCTAATGATACTTATATAGGCATTACTTTATACAATAAAGAAGATACATATATTATTGATTTTCTTCGTTCAAACCATCCCCTTAATCACCTTGAAGACTTTTATAAATAATTCCTATCTATTAAATGACCTCAGAGAAACAACGCCAATACTACACTTGCTTAATAACTATATGTTGTTTCTCCTAAATGAATTCACTTACTATAGGTCAATATTTATAATGTAAGTTTCTCAGCTACAAGTTAACTTTAATAATCTTTGACATCTTTAATAAATATATAAATTCATCACGTTCTATCTTAGTGAATAATGTATAAGTTGAATCTTGATTGTTTAATATTTAACATACTTTTTTTATAATAAATCAATCTGAGCTTAATTTTTTTAGCCTATATTTGCTATCCATAACACTAACCAAGCTATCTTTTTACATAATTCCCCATATATACAACATTGACATCCCATTTTTCTTATGATACGATTGAAGCATAAATACACATAGAGGTATTTTAACTTGTTAAATGCATATTTTTTTAGATTATATTGTTAAATAAATAACATACTTTTTATCTTATTCATAATCATAAAGGAGGTTATCACATGGCTGATAATAAAAAAGCAAAGCAAGAACCTGTGGTTGATGCAGTTACTATGGTAAATAATTTAGTAAAAAATGCTGAACAAGCATTAGAAGAATTCATGAATTATTCTCAAGAGCAAATAGACGAAATTACTAAAGCAATGGCACTTGCTGGTTTATCTAATCAAATGTATTTAGCTAAGCTTGCTGTAGAAGAAACAGGCAGAGGTATTTTTGAAGATAAAGTAACAAAAAATATTTTTTCTACAGAATACATTTATCACAGTATTAAATATGATAAAACTGTAGGTGTAATTGATGAAAATGAAGATGAAGGTTATATGGAAATAGCTGAACCTGTTGGTATCATAGCAGGGGTTACACCAGTAACTAATCCTACTTCAACGACTTTATTTAAATCAATCATCAGCATCAAAACACGTAATCCTATCATTTTTGGTTTTCACCCTTCAGCACAGAACTGTTCTGCTGAGGCAGCACGTATTGTAAGAGATGCAGCAATAGCTGCTGGAGCTCCAAAAAACTGTATCCAATGGATTGAAACACCATCTATTGATGCAACAAATGCTCTTATGAATCATTCACATGTATCTATGATTCTTGCAACTGGTGGTTCAGGCATGGTTAAAGCAGCTTACTCTTCTGGAAAACCAGCACTTGGTGTAGGCCCTGGTAATGTTCCATGCTTTATTGAAAAAACTGCTGTTTTAGAAAGATCTCTTACAGACCTTATCTTAAGTAAATCTTTTGATAATGGTATGATTTGTGCTTCTGAACAAGCAGCAATCATTGAAGCACCTATTTATGACAAGGCAGTTGAGTTTATGAAAAAACATGGTTGCTACTTTGCAACTAAGGCAGAAGTTAAAAAACTTGAGGGCGTTGTCATCAACCTTGAAAAACAAATGGTTAATCCAGCTATTGTTGGAAAATATCCATATGAAATTGCAGCACTTGCTGGCATTACTATTCCAAAAGAAACAAAGGTTCTCTGCTGTGAAATTGATGGAGTTGGTGAAAATTATCCTCTTTCAAGAGAAAAATTATCTCCAGTCCTTGCTATCGTTAAGGCAAAAGATGCTGAGGATGGTATTAATAAAGCTGACATTATGGTAGAACTTGGTGGTCTTGGGCACTCTTCTGTTATCCATTCTACTGATGATGCTATTATCGATAAATTTGCAAAGAGAATGAAAACTGGACGTATTATTATCAATTCTCCTTCTACTCATGGAGCTATTGGTGATATTTATAATACAAATATGCCATCATTAACACTTGGATGTGGTTCTTATGGACATAACTCTACAACATCTAATGTCACAGCAGTTAACTTAATTAATAAGAAAAGGGTGGCGAAAAGACGCGTGAATATGCAATGGTTTAAAATTCCAGAAAAAATTTACTTTGAACAAGGTTCTGTGCAATATTTAGCTAAGATGCGTGATATTTCTCGTGTTCTTATTGTAACAGATCCTATGATGGTTAACTTAGGTTATGTAGATAAACTCACTTACCAGTTAAATAAAAATCCAAATAAAGTAGCTATAGAAGTATTTAGTGATGTTGAGCCTGATCCAGATCTTGAAACTGTACGTAAAGGTTGTGACATGATGCGTTCATTCAAACCTGATGCGATCATTGCTCTCGGAGGCGGTTCTCCTATTGATGCTGCTAAGGCTATGTGGTTATTCTATGAGAATCCAGAAGCAGACTTCGTAGGTATGGCTCAAAAGTTCTTAGATATCAGAAAACGTGTTTATAAGTTCCCTAAAATGGGACATAAAGCTAAATTTGTAGCGATTCCTACAACATCTGGAACAGGCTCTGAGGTAACATCATTCGCTGTTATTTCTGACCGTAGCAAAAATATGAAATATCCTCTTGCAGACTATGAACTAACTCCTGATGTGGCGATTATAGATCCTGAATTTGTTATGACTGTACCAGCTTCAGTTACTGCTGATACTGGACTTGATGTATTAACCCATGCTATTGAAGCTTATGTATCTATTTTAGCTTCTGACTATACAGATGCACTTGCTATGAAAGCTATTCAGTTAGTATTTGAATACTTACCACGCTCTTACAAAAACGGTGCTTCTGACCCTGTTGCTAGAGAAAAAATGCATAATGCTTCTTGTATAGCTGGTATGGCATTTACCAATGCATTTTTAGGTATCAATCACTCTCTTGCTCATAAGCTTGGAGCAGAGTTCCATATCGCACATGGCCGTGCAAATGCTATCTTATTACCACATGTTATTGCTTACAATGGGGAAATTACACCAACTAAACTACAAAGCTTCCCTAAATATGAAAAATATATTGCACCAAATAAATATGCTGAGATTGCACGTGCCCTTGGACTTAAAACTTCTACCCCAGAAGAAGGTGTTCAATCATTAATCAAAGCTGTTCAAAATCTTATGAAAGAAATTAATATGCCTATGTCTATTAAAGAAATGGGTATCGATGAAAAAACTTATATGGATGCAACTTATGATCTTTCATTCAAAGCTTTTGAAGATCAATGTACAACTGCAAATCCAAGACTTCCAAAAGTAACAGAACTACAAGAGCTTTACAAAAAAGCTTATTACAATAAATAATACTCTTAAATCGTAATAAAACTCCCCCCCTATTTAATAATATAAAGCCCACCTCATATGGTTGATGAGGTGGGCTTGTTATATTGTATCACTATTTATTAAAGGTACATTCTCCAAATCTTTCCTTTCTTCATAAAGTATTATTATATGGGTTTTTGGCTCAAAAACATTTAGAAAGGGAGTGTATTACATGAAAAAAGAATGGATCGTTATGAACCTCTCTCTAATCTTTTTAACGCTAGTGGTTATTATTTTATTCTTACCACTATGGATTCATCCTCTTTCACAACATCTAAGTCCTAGTTTTTTTATAGTAGAAATATGCACTCTTAGTATCAGTTATATTTCCTATCGCATTCATCATAAAAATTATGTGGCTATAAAAGCTCTTATAAATAGAAAAAAAACAATTCTAGCCTATTGGACTTATGCCCCTAATACTTCAGATACAATTCAAGAAGCAATCTTAGCAGAAAAATTTTCCTCTTTTTATACGCTTATATTAGCATGTATTGTGGGTATATTACTAGGAGTTGGTTTTTCACTTGTTCATATGTCCGTATTTTATATTGTTTCAAAGATTATCTATGTGCTTTCATTCCTTAGCTTTATAGTTGGTTATTTGACACTCATAAAATACTACTCTAAAAAACTAAGTACAACTTCTTTGGCTATTATAGGAGAGGATAGTTTTTACTTTTTAGATAGGCTTTATCCTATGCAAAAAAGTATGTATATACTAAGTGAAGTACGCTTAACACCAGGAAAAGAAGATTGCTTAAGCTTTATCTATGGCTTTTGTGGCAATACTATAAAATCATCTTATACTATTAATATTCCTATACCATCTGGTAATCTTGAAATAGCTGAATATATATGTAATCATTATGAAAATATTATCTAAACTCCATATTTAGTGTATAATATAGAAAACAACTTAAATATTAAGCTGAAACTGTCCGTACCACACAAACAATAATAAACTATAAAATGTGAAGTCTCAAAATGAAGCATTAACATTTATTATATAGATAATAATGTCCTTAAGAAAAACAAAAATGAATAGGAGATACTTATGGAAGAATTATTAACACATTCTCTTTTAGATTTTATTGATAATAGTCCGAGCATGTTTCATGCTGCTCAAAGCTGTATAGAGCTTTTAGAATCAAAAGACTTTCGTTTTTTAGATCCTTCTTCAAAATGGAACATAACTGAAGGTGGAAAATATTACACTAAGGTTAATGAATCTGCCGTTATAGCCTTCTACGTTCACTCTGTGGATATAGAAAAAGATGGATTTAAGATAATTGGTACGCATTGTGATGTGCCTGGTTTTAAGATTAAGCCGAATCCTCAAATATACTCAGATCCTTATATAAAACTTAATACTGAAGTTTATGGTGGTCCTATTCTAAACACATGGTTTGATAGACCTTTATCCATTGCGGGACGTGTATCTATAAAAAGTGATAATATCCTAAAACCCCAAACAAAATTAGTTGCTATCGATAAACCCTTATTAATTATTCCAAATTTAGCAATTCATATGAATAAAGAAGTTAACAAAGGTATTGCATTAGATCCTCAAAAGGATACGCTCCCTTTATTAGCCTATTGTGATGAAAATTTAGATAATCATATGTTACTAACACTTATTGCTCAAACATTAAATGTCAAAAAGGAAGAAATCTTAGATCTTGACCTCTATCTTTATCCTTATGAAAAAGGACTTTTTGTAGGTATTCATGAGGAGTTTATATCTGCTCCAAGACTTGACAACCTATCCATGGTCTACAGCAGTTTATATGCTCTTATGCATGCTTCTTCATCAAAAGGCATATCATTATTTGTATGCTTTGACAATGAAGAAATAGGCAGTCATACAAAACAGGGGGCAGATTCTTTGTTTTTATCCAATACGCTTGAACGAATTTGCTTAGCCCTTAACAAATCTAGGGAAGACTTTTTTATTGCATTAAGCGAATCTTTTCTTATTTCTGCTGATGTAGCCCACTTAACCCATCCAAATTATATAGAGAAGCATGATGTTACGAACAAGGTCTTTCCTGGGAAAGGCCCTGCTATTAAAACAAGTGCTAATTCAAGTTATACAACGGATAGTGACTCCTATGCAGTTTTGTCAGCATTATGCAAAAAGGAAAATCTTCCTTATCAAGTATTTGCTAATCGTTCAGGAGAAAAGGGGGGCTCTACTATAGGCCCTATATGTTCTTCTCTTCTTTCAATACGTTCTATTGATGTAGGGATTCCAATACTTGGTATGCATTCACTTAGAGAGCTGATGGCTAAAGATGACTTCATTACTACATGTAAGCTTTTTGAGACTTTTTATTCGTTGTCTTAAAAAAATGCTTTATTTACTCCCTAATATAATGAAAAATATATTTAGGTTGAAGTATTTTATATTTTTATGTAGAATATTACTTAATTAATTCTTGGCATACTATTCATTATTTTTTGAACTATCAGCTACTAAAAGGAGGACGCGAGCATGAACTATCTTTTTGACAAGGAAAAATTTAAAGAAGAAATCGTTGATCATATTAAGAATTTCTCTAGGAAAACCATTGAGGAAGCTAATAGTCAAGAGATTTACCAAGCAGTAAGTTTTGCAGTACGTGATATCATTACCGAAAGCTGGATTAATACCCAAACATTATACAAGCAGAAGCAACCTAAGATTCTATACTATTTATCTATGGAGTTTTTAACCGGTAGAGCTCTTGGTAACAATCTTGTAAATATGAGTCTGATCAGTGAAGTAAAAGAAGCCTTACATGAATTAAAAATAGATATAAGCTTATCTGAAGTTGAAGAGGAAGAACCTGATGCTGGACTTGGTAATGGTGGGCTTGGAAGACTTGCTGCCTGTTTTCTTGATTCCTTAGCTACACTCTCTTACCCTGCCTATGGATGTGGTATTCGCTATCGTTATGGGATATTCAAACAAAAAATTGAAAATGGCTACCAAATGGAACATCCAGATGACTGGCTTGCCCATGGAAATCCATGGGAAGTTAAAAGAGCTGATAGTACGATGGAAATTAAATTCGGGGGTCATGTAACTTCCTATACAGACGAATATGGAAAAATTCACTTCTCTCTTCAAGACTATGAATCTGTTATGGCTATCCCCTATGATTTTCCTATCGTAGGCTATAATAACGGCTTTGTGAATGCTTTGATGCTATGGGATGCTGAAGCCCCTCAAAAATTTGTTCTTCGCTTCTTTGATGAAGGGTCTTATCAAAAAGCAGTAGAACAGCAAACATTGGCTCAAACCTTAGTAGAGGTTCTCTATCCAAATGATAATCACTATCAAGGCAAATCCCTAAGGTTAAAACAACAATATTTCTTTGTTTCAGCTACCATTCAAAGGGCTATTAAACGATTTAAACGTACAAATAGTAGCATCTACTTACTTCCTGAAAAAGTAGTCTTTCAAATGAATGATACGCATCCAGCAGTATGTGTTCCTGAGCTGATGCGTATATTAATTGACGAAGAAGGCTTACGCTGGGAGGATGCTTTTGATATCGTTACAAGAACTTGTGCTTATACCAATCATACCATTATGGCTGAAGCTTTAGAAACGTGGCCTGTTGATTTATTTTCATCGCTTCTTCCTAGAATCTATCAGATTGTTGAAGAAATCAATAGACGTTTTTGTAACGAGCTACGAGATACCTATAAATTCCCTGAAAGCAAGATCCGTAGCCTAAGTATTATAACAGATGGTCAAATTAGAATGGCTTATCTTGCTATAGTAGGTAGCTTCTCAGTTAATGGTGTTGCAAAACTTCATACAAATCTTCTTAAAACCAACGTGCTTAGAAATTTTTATGATATTTATCCTAATAAATTTAATAATAAAACAAATGGTATTACCCAAAGAAGATGGCTTGCACATTCTAACCCAGAACTTGCAGAACTTATTACCAATACAATAGGCGATACATGGATTACTCATCTTGAAGACCTTAATAGACTAAAACCTTATGCAGAAGATCCAGCTTTTCAAGAGCGGTTTGCAGAAATTAAATTCCACAATAAGTTAAGACTTGCCGAATATATTAAAGAAAAAAATGATATTGTTATCAACCCTTACTCTATCTTTGATGTGCAAGTTAAACGTCTACATGAATACAAACGTCAGCTGATGAATGTTCTTCATATTATGATGCTTTATAACGAAATCAAACAAAATCCTGGTAAAAACTATGTGCCACGTACCTTTATTTTTGGTGCAAAAGCTGCTCCTGGATACAGAAGGGCAAAATTAATTATTAAGCTTATTAATAATGTAGCTGAGCTTGTCAACAATGACCCAATAACTAGAGACTATCTCACTGTGGTGTTTATAGAAAATTATAATGTTTCAAGTGCAGAAATCATTATTCCTGCTGCAGATGTCAGTGAGCAAATTTCTACCGCAAGCAAAGAAGCCTCTGGAACAAGCAATATGAAATTTATGCTCAACGGTGCAGTTACTCTTGGAACACTAGATGGTGCAAATATTGAAATCAAAGAGGAAGTTGGCGATGAAAATATCTTTATTTTCGGTCTTACCGCAAAAGAGGTTCTTTGTCTCTATCAAACAGGCACCTATAACCCATGGACTATCTATAATGAAGACCCTAAAGTTCATCAAGTTATGAAGCAGCTCATTAACGGAACCTTAGACGCACAGCATCCAGATTTATTTATGGAAATCTATGATTCTCTTCTTAACAGAGCTGGAGATAACACAGCTGACCCATACTTTACATTAAAAGACCTAGGTTCCTACTACGAAACGCAAAAACTAATAGAGGCTGCTTATCAAGATAAACCATTATGGAATAAAATGTGTATTATGAATACGGCCTGTGCTGGAAAATTCAGCTCTGATAGAACAATAATAGAATATGCCCAAGAAATATGGAAAATAAAAAGCCTTGAGGGAAAATAGGAACACTTTACTAATTCATTTAATATATTGTTAGTGTATCTTACCATTTCAAGGAGGTGACGTTAGCCTTGGAGCATCATTCTACTACAGCAGATCTTTTAGCATCAAAGCTTGCTCTTGAGCAGCAATACGATATTCTTGAAAGTGCTTTTGTAAAAAGAAACTACCCTCCTCTGTGCCAAAAGGTACAACACTATGTGGAGAATTATTTAGACGCACAAGACTATAACGCAAGTCCTATATACCACACATCACACTGCGAGGCGTCTATTGATAATATGGCTGACATTATCTATATGCAAATAAAAGATGACTTTCCTGAGCTTTTTAGAGCCCATGAAAGCGACTCTAAAGCTAGATACACTGAAAGAAGCAATGATATTTATATGCTTATTTATCCTTTACTTCTTCATGAATTATATAAAAGACGTATGAAAAAATATGTATATACCCTAAACGCTATCCCCCCTTCAAACGGCAATCCCCTTCTATAATTATAGATAGAATCCCCTATAACATAGGGGGTCTATTTTTATATTTCCTACTTATTTTTGTGTTATAATATATTAAAGAAACAATGCAAATACTATATTTTATCAATCACCTAAACATTGTTTCTTAGGATAAATGTGCACTCTATATCTTTAGGAGGTATCTTAATGGAAGAGCAACAATCTCAAATAAGTAGAAAAGTTTTGGTATGTATCACACTTCAGCATAATAGTAAAAGACTTATTGATGAGGGTTCTAATATTGCACAAAGTTTAGATGCTGATTTTCATGTTTTACATATCAGCAAAGGTACCACTATCTTTGAAAACGAGGAAAGCTCTAAGTTATTTCAAGAATTGTTTCGGTATGGTGCAAGTCTTGGTGGGGAAGTCCATTTTTTATGTAGTACGCATGTTACAGATACAATCACTTCATTTATTAGAGAAAATGCTATTACCGACCTTGTAATCGGTGAAGCTCCTAATAGTACTGAAGATAAAAGAAATGTATATAGCAGACTAAAGGACAATTTACAAATGATTAATATTATTGCTCTTAAGCGTGAATAAAACAAGCTCGATAACCTATAGGTAAGACAATCCTCTAAGTAATCTTCAAAAAAGAACCTACTTAGAGGATTATCTTATTAATGCTCAAAATGTGAATTCTATAGTTATTTTTTACATACTTTGTGTTATACTATACACAAGATTACTTACTGAGGTTATAGGATGAATACTTTAATTATTTCAGACTTATCTTTAATAGATCAAGCAGCACTTATAATAAAAAATGGAGGGCTTGTAGCCGTTCCTACTGAGACTGTTTATGGTTTAGCAGCAAATGGCTTAAACCCCGATGCTGTTTTAGACATCTACAAAGCAAAAGGAAGACCAAATGATAATCCGCTTATTCTTCATATAGATTCTTTAGATATGCTAAGAAGCCTTGTAAAGGAAATTTCAGAAGAGGCTATGCTCCTTATTCATGCATTTTGGCCTGGTCCATTAACACTTATATTTAATTCAAGCAACAAGGTACCTTCTGTGACACGTGCTGGCCTTAATACAGTTGCCATTCGTTTTCCTTCGCATCCAGTTATGAATGCCTTAATTAGTAATGCTCAGTTGCCTTTAGCTGCCCCAAGTGCAAATACTTCTGGAAAACCTAGTCCAACAAATGCTAAGCGAGTTATTGAAGACTTATATGGTAAAGTAGATGCGATCATTGATGGTGGAGAATGCTCCTATGGTTTAGAATCTACAGTCATAGATACTACTTCAAAACCCTTTACTATCCTGCGCCCCGGTGCCATAACCTATGACATGATAAAAGAAGTTATTGGTGATATAGCCATGGATCCAGCCCTTATGACACATAATTCGGACTTAGATCTAGTACCCAAAGCCCCTGGCATGAAATATACCCACTATTCTCCTAATGCACAGGTTGTTATTGTTCAAGGTGAGCCAAGGCAGGTCATTTCTAAAATCAAAGAACTATGTTTAAAAGAAGCTAAAAATGGCAAGAGTATTGGCGTACTGGCGACTGACGAATTATTAGAAGACTTTTCCCCTTATTTGGTACTTAGCGTAGGTAAAAGTATGGATAGCCTTGAGGAAATAGCCAGTAACCTTTTTGAAGTACTTAGAAAGTTTGATGATCATGAAGTGGACATTATTTATTCTATAGCTTTCCCAAGCTTAGGCATAGGACAGGCCATTATGAATCGCCTAGAAAAATCTGCTGGTTATGCTTTTATTAATGCCTAAAATATAAAATCATTTTTTAGAAAGAGGTTAATTCATATGTTAGCAATAGCAAGTGACCATGGTGGTTTTGAGCTAAAAAAAGAAATTATGGCTCATCTTCAAAATAAAAATATTCCTTTTAAGGATTTTGGTTGTTATAATGATAATGCAGTTGATTATCCTGACTACGCCCATACAGCTTGTATGGCTGTGGTAAATGGTGAATGTGAAAAGGCAATTTTACTGTGCGGCACTGGAATAGGTATCTCCATAGCTGCTAATAAAATAAAAGGAATTCGTTGTGCTCTTTGCCATGATGTTTTTTCTGCAGAAGCTACAAGGCTTCATAATGATGCTAATGCTCTTGCAATGGGCGGAAGAGTCATCGGGCCTTCTTTAGCTATTATGATTGTTGATACATTTTTAGCTACGCCTTTTTCCAATGATGAAAGACATAAAAAAAGAATTTCAAAAATCGAAACTATCTAAACATAAGGAGGAACACTAATATGAATAAAGTATTTATTATGGATCATCCACTTATCCAACACAAAGTATCACGTCTTAGAAGTATTGAAACAGGTTCAAAAGAATTTCGTGAATTAGTAAGGGAAATTTCACAGCTTATGTGCTATGAAGCAACTAGAGATTTACCTTTAGAAGATTATGAACTGGATACCCCTATTGCTAAAACTGTAGGCAAACGTATTTCAGGTAAAAACTTAAGCATTGTCCCAATACTTAGAGCAGGCCTTGGAATGGTTGATGGAATACTTGATCTTGTCCCAACTGCCAAAGTAGGTCATATAGGTATATATAGAGACCCTGAAACCTTAAAACCGGTAGAATATTACTGTAAGCTTCCACAAGACATAGAAGAAAGAGACTTTTTTGTTCTTGACCCTATGCTTGCAACAGGTGGTTCTGCAAGTGCCGCTATTCAGTTTATCAAAGATCGTGGAGCAAAACATATCAGCTTTTTATGTTTGATTGCAGCCCCAGAAGGTTTAGACACACTTAAAAAAACACATCCTGATGTAAATATTTATGTAGCTGCTCTTGATGATAAATTAAATGACCATGCTTATATTGTCCCAGGTCTTGGCGATGCAGGTGATAGATTATTTGGAACAAAATAAAGGATACATTACTCTTAAACAAATAATATTGAGGGGGATGAACTATGCGTCCTAGTTGGGATGAATATTTTATGGAAATAGCACATCTTGTCAAGACCCGTTCTACTTGTATCAGGCGTCAAGTCGGCAGTGTTATTGTGAAGGATAAGCAAATTTTATCAACTGGATATAATGGTGCTCCAACTGGATGCAAACATTGTAGCGATATAGGCTGCTTAAGGAACCAGCTCAATATTCCTTCTGGAGAAAGGCATGAGCTTTGCCGTGCACTGCATGCAGAGCAAAATGCTATTGCACAAGCTGCCCGTCATGGCATCTGTATCCAAGGTTCAACATTATATGTAACGCACCAGCCTTGTAGCTTATGTGCGAAACTGATTATTAATGCTGGCATTAGTGAAATCATTTATCAGGGAGATTATCCTGATGATTTATCACTTAAACTATTAGAAGAAGCAAACATAAAATTTACTAGAATCTAAAATAGATTCCTAGTAAATTCCTTTTGTGATATGATTTACATAATTTAAGGAGATGACTCTATTGGATTATACTATATTATGTATTATAGCCTTTGTGCTTTCGTTCTTTATTGCCTTTTTTATGACACCTGCTGCAAAGAAGTTTGCCTTTAAAGTAGGTGCTGTTGCTAAGCCAAGAAAAAGGGATATGCACAAAAAACCTATACCCCGTATGGGCGGTATCGCTATTGTTGCAGGGTTTATGTTCACTCTGTTCGTAACCTTACCTTTTATGCCAGGTATACTCCACTTAAATCAAATTGCTGGTATTATTACAGGGCTCACCCTCATCTTTTTGCTTGGTCTTTTTGATGATATTTATGAACTTAGTGCAAAGCTGAAGCTCTGTGTACAAATACTTGCAGCAACTATTGTTGCTCTATCTGGTGTACGTGTAGAGGCATTAAATATACCTTTTATCACAAATAGTGAGTTCCTTCTTAATGCACTTTCTATTCCTTTTACTATTGTGTGGATTATCGGTATTACTAATGCAGTTAACTTTATTGATGGATTAGATGGGCTTGCAGCAGGTATCTCTTCTATCGCATCACTTTGCCTTATGCTTCTATCTATCTATAGTGGTTATCCATTAGCCGTTCTCCTTACTGCAACACTTGCAGGGTCATGCCTTGGATTTTTACCTTATAATTTTAATCCTGCATCTATATTTATGGGAGATACTGGCTCTACATTTCTAGGTTTTACTCTTGGTGTTACCTCTATCCTCGGACTCTTAAAAAGCTATACCATAGTGACTATTATTATTGCTGTACTTGTGCTAGGATTACCTATATTTGATACTACTTTTGCAGTAATAAGAAGAGTTCTTGCAGGAAGGTCCATTATGTCTCCTGACCGTGGCCACTTACATCACAGGCTTGTTGACAAAGGCTATAGTCAAAAGCGTGCTGTTTTTACCCTTTATGGTATTAGTGGCATATTTGGATTGTCTGCCCTAGCCTTAGTAAAACATGACTTAAAATTTATATTGGGCGTATTTTTTATCATGGGATTGCTTTTCTACTTTAATATAAAAAAATTTAATACCACATCTGATCACGATCAAAATAATTAGGAGTATACGCATATGCCAGGTCCTATTACACATTATTTATTTGGATTAGAAACATCAAAACATATAAAAACTTTGCCTGTTTATAAGATCATAAAACAATATAGAAGCCTATATTTATTGGGTTTGCAAGGTCCTGACCCAATTAAATACTATGCTACTAGAAAAAGTAATCTTTCTTATATCGCTACACTCATGCATACCGATAAAACGAGAGACTTTATTTTGTCTGCATTTACTTATATTAAAAACTTGACTCCTGATAGCCCTGAATATAATGAATGCCTAAGCTATATGTGTGGCTTTATCTGTCACTTCGTGCTCGACTATATGCTTCATCCTTATATTTACTATATCAGCGGAAAAGAGCCTTCGCATCATCAAAAGGTTGAGTTAGGTATCGATGCTGAATTTCTTAAAGAAAAATTTGACCTTGACGCTAAGCACTTAAAAGTCAACAAGCACATATTAAAAGATGCAGATTTAAGATCTAGTATTTACAATCTCTATAGTGAAACCCTTCTTGCAATCTATAATATTGAAGAAGGTGGTGCACTATTTAAAGCATCTTATAAAGATATGCGTCGTCGCTTTAGTTTTAGTTTAGCTTCTTTTATGTCCAAGTTTCTTCATTCTCTTAGGACATTACAAACTGAGGAAAGTACTTACCTTAATAAACAAAAAAGAATTTGGCTTCATCCTGTAACAGGCAATGTCTATACGTTTAGTGTTGAACAGATATTCCATAATGCTATGAAAATGTGCTATGGACTCATACAAAGTGCGTATGAATATGTTAATTCTGATACTTCCTATGATGATTTGAAATATATTGTACCCAATGTATCTTACCTTACGGGTGTCCTTTTAGAAGATAAACGAGAAATGAAATACTTTAAGCCATCTTAATCATGATCGCATAATTAAAGGACGTATTGCAAAGTGACCTATTGCAATACGTCCTTATTAGTTATGATGTGATTTTATAGCTTATCAATATATTTTAGAAGACCTTTAGGAATATCTAATTTATCTCCACTATCCCTTACTTTATCTAAGAAATCTAACACTTTTCTTGGCTCAATATAGGCCTCTAACGTTGTTAATACTCTTAGTCTAAAGAATTCTAAATAAAGTTGTCTTTTTTCTTTCCACTTATCGTAGCTTATTTCATTACGGCTCATAGCATCTAATATACTATTTGCTATCTTAGAAACGTTTTCAATGTTATGTTCATACAGTAACGAAACATCATTAAAGCGAATAAAGAGCTCTGCAAATTCAACCAGAAATTCATTAATTACTTTGTTACTTTCTTGTTCTGTATAATTGACCTTCAGTTTATTTGCATTGATTTTATCACAAATTCTTTTATGGTAAAAAGCTATAAAGCGTTCAAAATCCTCTTCGTTTTCATAGGGCTCAACTTGAAAAAGGATTCTAAAGAACAGATTCCACTGAAATTCTTTATTAATGGTTTTGACAATAAATTTACCAATTAAAGTTTCAAATTTGTTGTTAAACTTAAGCTTTCTACCAAATACAATCTCTTCATTAAACTCAATACACTGGGAATCTATTTCTCTTAGACGTTCTAATACCATGACCATTTTATTGCTATTAATATTCGATTTATCGTCATTGGATTTGCTCATTACATACCGAATAATAGCATCGCAAGATTCCTTAAAGTCAATTAATATGCCAATACTATCTTTCATTCTCCGTGCGAAAATATCATACACTATTTTAGAAAGTAATTTTTTAAGCTCTTCTTCACTCTCATCAATTCCTCTATTTTTCGTAGAATCAAATTGATTAGAAATCAGAAAAAGTTGGTTATCAATAGATGTCAATGAGCTTTTAATTGACTTCATAATCTCTTTGTAAAATCGATCACCAATAATATAATCATAGTTTTTATAAATAACCTTATGTTCTATTTCACTCCAAAATACATTAACTAGCGATTTAATTTGAATCTCAAAGTTGATACACCTTAACCCTGTTATATATTTTGCGTCTATTCTATAAAGCTTAAACCCATTTTTCTGTTCTTTTGGCTGTTTGCTTGAAAGCTCTAACAGAATTGATGGATTATCTTTATTATAGTAATAACCTTGGTATTCATCAGATGCCTCATTAAAATATTTTCTAATATACCTATAGATTTCCTGTTCATCATCTATAAATCTACATTCAATTCTTATGCCAATTAAGTCAGATATGTTTTCAAAAAGCTTCTGTTTTGATCCATATTGATTATAATAATCATACCTCAGTATTTTTTCCTTTAAACTTTTAGCTGATTTTACCCTTGACTTAATATGGATATAAGCTTCACTTTTTTCACTTAAAATCTCTTTAAACAGTACTTTTAAATCATTACTCGCAACTTCTAACTCTTCTCTTGCATTATCTAATTCTTCTAAAACTTGCTGTGTGAATTCAAATAACTTTAGTCCCATCGAAATAAATTTCCTCCTGCTTATCACCATTATCTAAAAAAATAAGACCTTCGTAAGGTCTTATTTTAGCATACAATGAATTCTATAGTCCTATTCTTGAATTTTTAAATCCGCAAGCCTTGCAAGCTCAAGAATTGTTTTCTTAGAAACCTTTTTACCTTTGTAATCTACAAGATCGTCCATGCTACCAGTAAAAATGTCTGCTGGCTGATATTTTTTTAGTATAATTTTGTCATCATCCACAAAAATTTCCAAGGAATCTTTTTCTTGAATGTCCAAACCACGTCTTAACTCAATAGGTAATACCACACGACCTAATTCATCCACTTTTCTTACAATACCTGTTGACTTCATACGCCCACGCCCCTCGCTCTATTCTCAAGATTTTCCAATATTTAATTTAAAAATACCATAACTAGAAATAAAAGTCAATTATTTTATCTCATTTTTTTATGTTTTTTTTAATATTTTTTATCTCTTCACTCATTTATTAATATAATATTTGTCACATTACAAATTTGTGAATAATATTATGCATATTTCTGTCAAAAAAAAGTAATTATTGACATTTTAAATTATAGTTATGCTTTTTGAATCTCTGCATATATTTATACTATAGCCTGTACAAATATACATAAGGAGGCGTTTAATATGCTCAACTATTTATGGGGATTTATGGTTATATTCTCCACTATCCTTTCAATCTTTTCTGGGGGTGTAGCAAAGCTCACCGAGTCCGCTCTTAGCTCATCAAATGATGCTGTAAAGCTTTGCTTTAATATGTGCGGCGTTTTATGTATGTGGATGGGGATTATGCGTATTGCAGAAAAAGCGAATATGATTGACGCTCTATCACGTAAAATGACACCCATACTCAATTTTCTTTTTCCAGATATCCCAAAGGATCATCCTGCAAGAAAATATATTGCCACAAACATTATTGCTAATATTTTAGGATTAGGATGGGCTGCCACACCTCCTGGGCTTAAAGCAATGATTGAACTTCAAAACCTAAACAAAGATAAAAAGATAGCTTCTCATGCTATGTGTATGTTTCTTATCCTTAATATTTCCTCCATTCAGCTCGTATCAATTAATATGATTGGTTACAGAGTTTCCTATCATTCAAGCAATCCTACTGAAATAATATTACCTTCAATCATTGCCACTAGTATTTCAACCATTTTAGCTGTTTCTTTTGCAAAACTAATGTATAGAAAGGAAAACTAATATGAGCTTTTTTGTACGCTTATCGGATTATTTTATCCCGACCATCATCTTTATCATCGCTCTTTATGGCCTTTTAAAAGGCGTCAATATCTACGAAGCCTTTATTGAAGGAGCAAAAGAGGGTATTAATGTCATCATTGACCTTTTACCTACTTTAGTGGGTTTAATGATGGCTGTTGGCATGCTTCGGACTTCAGGGGCACTTGATGGCATCGCTTATCTTTTAAAGCCTCTTTCTTTATTAACTGGTTTTCCTTCTGAAATCATACCCATTGTGCTTATGCGAACAGTATCTGCTTCTGCATGTACGGGCCTCGTACTTGATGTATTTAAAATATATGGCCCTGACTCCTTTTATGGGCGTCTTGTTTCTATCCTTTTTGGATGCACTGAAACCATTTTTTATACTTTGTCAGTCTATTTTATGACCGTCAAAATTAAGAAAACCCGTTATACGCTAACTGGTGCTCTGATTGCTACTGGAGCTGGTGTGTGTGCTTCTTACTTTTTAACACTCTATATATTTGGAAGATGATATACAGATTTCCCTTTAATAGTGATATAATTAATAGTAATATAGTTATATGGAGAAATAATATAGGAGGTTCGTAATGTTTAAGAAGATTAAAGAATTAATATTTGGACCTAGCGACATTTACGAAAATGAAATTCTTTATCATAAAAATGGGAAAGTTATGTACAGAGGCTCTATGAAAGGTTCAAATTTTCATGGTCATGGCATGTATTATAATGAAGATGGAACTTTATCCTATGAAGGTAATTTTTTAAATGGACTCCCACATGGCAATGGAAAAGCTTACCTCGAAAATAACGAAACATATGAAGGCGACTTTTATCATGGGAAACGTACAGGCATAGGGATCTATAAATGGTCAGAGGATGAGTATTATACAGGCAATTTTGTAGATGGTGTAAAACATGGTAAGGGAGAGTTAAGATTAAAAGATGGAACAACCTACACAGGTATATTTGCAGAGGATAAGCTTCAAGGTGAAGGCACTGTAGTCTACTCTAATGGCGATGTCTATGAAGGTTCTTTTATTGATGGGGTTCCTTCTGGTATGGGTAAACTAACGATTTCAGATGGGGTTTATGAAGGTGAAATTCATGAGGGCTTACCTCATGGCAAAGGCTCTTTTAAATGGAATGAAGGCTTCTTTTGTGTGCTATACCGTGGAGATTTTTATGAGGGCATGATGACAGGAAAAGGCATGATGACTTATGTCAATTATCATAAATATATCGGTGAATTTTTAAATGGCCAAAGGCACGGAAAAGGAACCTATATTGATGAGTTTGGAAAGCAATACGAAGGCTATTTTGAATATGATCTTGCAGTTGAATCATAATACTTAACAAACACCATGCTTACCTTTTTCTAAGCATGGTGTTTGTTACTTGTTTATTTTTAACTATATAACAAAAGCAGCAACCTAAAAATATCAAACTTAGTGCCCCATATAGGGGATAAAGTATTTCTACTAAACGTGAAAACCCAAAAAATGAAAAGGGTAAAGCAATCCCTATAATAATAAAAACAGCTCTTTTATAATGGATTCCCCATTTGTTTTCCATTGATTTAGATAAGCTATAAACATTGGATACCTGAGTTGAGAACATTTCTAGCCATATTACAGCAAGCATTCCGGCTTCTAAAATTCGGTGGGTTTTATGAGCAATATAAAGCAGAGGTATCTCATACATTTTAGGTGTAAATGGATTAACGAGCATAAGCAAGGCAATACATATGCTCAGTACAGTCAAAATAACACTCCCTAACATAATCCCTTTAATAATAAGCCTTGGCCTTTTGCTCTCATTGGTAATGGGCACAATCACACCTACAATAGAAATAATATTAAAGCTTGCATAGGCTATAGATGAAAATAGCCAATTTGACTTTTGATTGGGGATTGTGATTAAGTATTCATAAGTAAAATGCCAAGGATAATAATAATAATACACAGAAAATATGCTTAAAATCACAATAATTAAAATAGGAACCACAATCGTATTAATCTCAAAAAGTCCTTCAGTGTTTCTAAGTAAGAATAAAATACTACACACAATCATGAGTAAAAAACCTACCCATTTAGGCAATCCAAAATGTTGCCAAATAATACTTGCACTTCCTGCCATAATAATTGCCGTACCACTTAACAAAGATAACGTGAGTATAATATTAATAAATAGTGCAATATACTTTGGGCAAACTATATCAACAAACTCATCATATGACTTTACTTTGTTTTGAACGCTAATATAGACAATAATCTTACCAAATACAATATAAATGCCACTGCACATTAAAAGTCCAAGCAAACTAATAAGCCCATACACAGAAAAGAATTGATTGAGTTCTCTTCCCGAAGACAATCCTGCTCCAACGATGCTTCCTACAAACAATGTAGCAATCTGAAGTACAATAATCTTTTGTTTCAACCCTATCCCCCCCATTTTTGTCCTAAAATATATATATTCTCTAAAATAAATTTTATTCTTTATAATCTATTGCTCAGCAAACGCTGTCATTTCTTGTCGCCCAAGCATACTATAATACTATAATTATATTTAAACTAAGGGGGCAATTCACTATGGGATGTTGTAAAAAAAATAGGTGTTGTGACAAAAAACATGACGAAGATAAATGTTGCCACATCAGTCCTTGCTGCTGTGGAAGAACTGTGTTTGGAACAGTAGACAGGCAAAAGGTTAAAGGAATCAATGATCATAATAGAGTATTTGATGAAAGAACGACTTCTCCTTGCTGCTGCAACAAGCACTGATATATTTGTGGCTATAATGCCAAAAGACCTCTTAATGAGGTCTTTTTATTTACGCTTTATCATATAATTTTGTAACAAAGGAGGGATTCTATCATGCAACCTAATAAACTTCAGATTATGCAAAAGCTGATGACAGAGGATGTATCTTCTTCCGATCACTTAGAAGGAAGGATCATCTTTACAAATGTTTCTAATCTTTTTCTTAATAATGTTACATTAAACCTAAGCATTAAAAATAGTAGTATTATTGAACAATCTATTGTTAGAGAACGGGGTGCCTTATGCTTTGATAATACAGATGAATCCCTTATTATCGGAAACCTTGCCCCTAATGAAAGTGCCTATTATTACTATAAGTTAAAGGCCGAAGACACAAATAACAAAATTGATGGATTAGATACCATTAAAATTACCTATATTGAGGAAAATTCAAATCTTATCACAGAAGTTTTATCAAATCCAATAAAACAAGGCTGATAGCCATGTATAGCCTTTCAGCCTTACTACTTATAGTACTTCTTCTATTCTTATGTTAGGATTATTATATAGGTCAAGATAAGTATCTTTTACCTTAACAATAGGTCTATGTAAGCAATGTGGATGAATAAATACAACTTCAGCTTCTTCTGATGTACTGAGTCTTATGTACGCTCCTATATAGTAACTCATAATATTGTCACAGAACTTTGTGAGTATATTAATATCAAACTTCTTTATGCTTTCACTTTTTAAAATTCTTACTATATCAAAAATATGATAAGATTTCCTCAGCCTCTCGTATTCATCAACAATACCTAACATCCTTGTAAGCATAGTAATATCTTCAGCAGTTAAATTAAGAGGATAACCACTTCCATCACATCGTTCATGGTGACCAAGAACTGCCCTAGAAATCTCTCGATCGATTTCTTCAAAGTCTTTTATCTTTTCATAACCATATATTGGATGCCTTTTATACTCTAAAGCTTGTTCAACAGAAAAGTTGTCTCTAAAATACAATAACTCTTTTGGCATATTAATCTTTCCTATATCATGGAGCAATCCTGATAAAATAACTTGTTCTAATTTGTTACTAAGTCCACACCATCTAGCAGTAAGAACTGCTAAGAAAGTAACATTCATACTGTGAACATAAATATCCTTTTGAAGGTTTTTCATAAGACTTACGCATCCCAAGAGCTCAAAATCGTAATTAAAATTCGCCAAGATGCTTTTGGCTAGTTCTTTAATTTCTCTTATCGCAACTTGTGTGTTTTTGTCAAACTTCCCAAACACCTTTTCAAGGGTATGAGCATATTCTATATACTTCTTGAGTGTTTTTTTATCTACAGTCCATATGTTTTCTTCTGAGGGAACCTTAACCCATATTTCTGTATGACGAAAATATTTTATCCTCTCTAAAATATTCCTTGTAAGCTCAGAATCTTTAGCAACTATTATATTCCCTGTTTCTATATCAATAATAGGCTGCATAATGATCATTCCAGGCAAACAATCAGAAATAGGCAGGATTATCTTCTGCCTTGCTTTACTTTTCATTATGTTCCTCCTACTAAATTATATAATACCCGTTTTCACGACTAGATGTATTGTTACTTATTAAAAAGTTACATTGTATCACTTAATTACTTCATGTGATTCTATAGTATCTTCTATGTTAATTATAACATCTTTAGGTCGTATTTATAAATATAAATCTACATAATTTAGCAGAAATCAATGATCACTCATTTTGTGCATTATATACCTGAATAAAGGTTTATCCCTACTAATGCACAGCCCTTAAAACAACTTATTTGCTTTTCCTCGCAATAAGCTATGATTTCATCGCTTTCTGCTCCTGGTTGAATGAGAATGTACTCAATAGTCGAAAGAGAAGCTGCTTCTTTAACATATTCTATCCCTAATTTTGGATTGATACATAAGTCTACCACTTCTATTGGTCTATTGATTTCTGTAATGGACTTATAAACACCTTCCCCTCCTTTAGGGTGTGCACCATCTGCCTTATATCCCTTTTCTTTTAATCGATTTAGGATCTTATGTGCATATTTATCAGGGTTTGTCACATCTCCTACTACTACCCAGTTTTGTTTTTGCATTATTTTTTGTAATTTCATGATGATTCGCTCCTTTAAGATAGATTGGTAATTTATTTTGCTATTAAGATATGTTATGATATGAGGATACCTACAAATATTAATTATTCACAAAAAATGGAGGCAAACATTTATGATTACTCGAGATAGAACCTTTTATAAGTCAATTTTAACCCTGACTCTTCCAATCGCTTGCCAAAACCTTATTACCTTCGTTGTAAGTCTAGCTGATTCTGTTATGATTGGACGTATAGCTGAAAACTCTGAAAAGCATATTGTTGGTGTATCCTTTGCCAATCAGTTATTTTTTATTTTTATGATTCTTATCTTTGGACTTGGTAGTGGGGCAAATATTATGCTCTCCCAGTATTGGGGTAAAAAAGACACAGCATCGATTCGTAAGATTATAGCGGTCATGTATAGAGTTGCTATTGTTTTTGCTATTCCCTTTATGTTAATAGCCGCTTGTATGCCCGAATGGTTTATGTCTATCTTTTCTGATGATCCAGAAGTTATTCGCTACGGCATTGAGTATTTACAAGTTATCTTTATTAGTTATATCTTTTTTACTATAACCAGTGTTACCATTTCTGCTCTAAGGTCTGTTGAGATTGTTAATATATCTATTGTGGTTTATGGCACATCTCTTTTGACCAATGTCTTTTTTAACTGGGTACTTATCTATGGTAATCTTGGTATGCCTGCCCTTGGCATTAGAGGTGCTGCTATTGCAACCACAATTGCTCGTCTTGTTGAATTTATAATCGTCCTATGTTTTATAGCCTTTTTCGAAAAGAAAATTCAGTTTCGGCTTAAACATTTATTAAAATGGGATCATACACTATTTAAAGACTATGCAAAAATAGGAACTCCTGTTTTATTTAATGAACTCATCTGGGTAATGAGTTCTTCTGTACTTGTTTGGATTATATCCGAGATGGGAACAGAAGTATCTACTGCTAACAATATCACGAATACTACCTGGCAGTTTGTCTCGGTCTTTTTCATGGGCGCTGGCCATGCCTCATCAGTTATTATAGGCCGTACTATAGGCTCTGGGCAATACGAAAAAACAAAAGAATATGCTTATACGCTAATCTTTTTAGCCTTTATTCTTGGCATAATAGGTGGTCTTCTTATGTTTGTCCTAAGGCCTTACATAATTAGTATATATAATATATCGGATTATACATATAATCTGACCATGCAGGTTATGGCCGTATCCTCTTTAATTATTGTATTTCAAGCATTAGCCTTCATGCTTTTAGTAGGTATCTTACGGGGTGGTGGTGATACTAAGTTTGTTCTTATAGCAGATCTTGTCTTTTTATGTCTCATTGCCATTCCTTTAGGTTATATCGCAGCAATTGTATTAAAGTGTCCAATTCCTATAGCCTTTTTAGCCCTCAAATCTGATGAACTCTTAAAAGTTGCTTTTGCACTTTTTAGAGTTAGAGGAAATAAGTGGATTCGTAATGTAACAAGATAAACCAAAGGAGTTTATACTATAAACTGACTTACTTTATAGTATAAACTCCTTATTAATTTTTATGCTTATTTATCATTCACACCATTCATATTAAGCTATGCTCTACAAATTCATTTATTGCTGTGATTGCTGATTTCTTCTTTCTTCTTCTTCCTTATCTTTAAGATATTGAATCTGAGTAGGTGTTTTCCCTGCATATTTAGCAGTTTCACTTTCCCCTTGTTGGATAGCCGTTAATAATTGATCAAAACGTTGCTGGTCTATCTCTATATAACTCCCACAATGGGGACATGTAATACAATAGCTCTTTGAATAAGGAATAATTGGAATAAAAAATAATGTAAACCACTTTCTTGCTACACATAGTTGCCATCCTGAATGATTGTTACAATGGTTACATTGTCTTGTCATGACTGAACCATAAAATCTTCTTGTTACTTTGCCCAAACCCCAAATTATAAACATGTTCTTCTATCCTTTCCCCTAACGCACTTAGCTTATATAATATAAAAAACTTATTTTATTATATCTTAAAATTGTACTTCATACAACCTTCGTATGCTCATACACTAATTTATTACACAATAATGTAAAAATATCCTAATAAAATCACACCAAGTATAATTCTATAGTAACCAAAGACCTTAAAGTCATGCTTTTTAATATAGTCCATGAGAAACTTAATAACAATAAGTGACACAACAAATGCTACTACTGATCCTGCGCCAAGTGCCACCCATTCCGTTTGGGTAAAATGAAGACCTGATTTTAATAGTTTTAGTGTACTTGCTCCTAGCATAATAGGTACTGCAAGGAAAAATGAGAATTCAGCTGCTATGTATCTTGAGGTTCCAAGCAAAACTGCTCCTACTATGGTTGCTCCTGATCGTGATGTTCCAGGAATAAGTGCAAGAAGCTGAAACATACCAATAGCAAATGCCAACTTAAAAGTAATCTCTGATAGATTATTGAATTTAGGTCTAGAATCTTTCTTCTCCATAATAATAAATATAACGCCATATATAATTAACATAAATGCCACAGTTGTCACATTGTAAAAAAGCTCATCTATCTTATCTTCAAAAAGAACCCCTATAATACCTGCTGGAATTTCAGCAACAATAATTTTCATCCAGAGGCTTATAATATCTTTTCTTTGCTTGTCCGTCTTATTGGGGTCAATTGGATTAAGCTTATTAAAAAACATAACAATTACGGCTAGAATAGAGCCAAACTGCACAACTACAAAGAAAGTATCTACAAAATCTTTAGATAGGTTAAACTTCATAAATTCTTCAACCAGTATCATATGCCCTGTACTACTTACAGGAAGCCATTCTGTAATTCCTTGAACGATGCCTAATATGACCGCTTTTATTATTTCAATGATGTCCATCTATTAATCTCCTATCTCAATTAAATTTTCCTTCTTTATAGTACCTTATAACAGCTCAATTTGCAATGTGTATATGAGCTAGGATTTCTTTTTTGTACTTTATAAAAGCATCTGATGTAGTAAATGCTTCATCCCGCTTCTCTTTCGTGTTTATGCTCATTTCTTTTGTAAGTGTAGCGGGTTTTCCTGATAGTATGTATATCCTATCTGATAATAAAATAGCTTCATCAATATCATGAGTAATAAATAAGGTTGTACTTTTAAATCTCTTTCTCACTTTCAGATACCAGCTATGCATATGGGATTTAGTAATCGTATCTAGCTTACTAAAAGGCTCATCCAAAAGCATGACTTCCTTTGAAAACAAATAAGTTCTAAGAAGCGCTGCTCTTTGTCTCATGCCTCCAGATAATTGATAGGGATATTTTTTTTCACTCCCAGCTAGTAAAAAATCATCCAAATAGCCTTCGGCTTCTTTTTGTGCTTCTTTTTTTGAGTATCCTTTGATAACAAGGGGCAAGGCAACATTATCTAGCGTTGTTTTATAAGGTAATAAGAGATCTTTTTGCTGCATATAGCTCACATTACCTGGTATACCTGTTATGTCTTTTGTATCTAAGAAGACTTCTCCTTTTGTTGGCTTTTCTATACCTGAGAGAATATTAAAAAGTGTGGTCTTTCCGATTCCACTAGCTCCTAACAAGCAGACCATCTCATTTTGATGGACTGTAAGATTAATATTCTCTATAATAGGGACATTATCATAGCTTTTATAGATCCCTAAAGTCGTTAATTTTTTCATGATTGTATCCTCTAATCTGGCAAATATTCGTTTGTAAAACCTTGCTCTTTTAAATCTACGCCAATAATCTGATTTTCATACATCCAATGATAAAAGTTTTCCCAACGGGTTTGATCAATAGTCCCCCAACTTTCTTTTTCTGCCTTGTATTCCTTAGCTAAAAATTCTTGACTTTTTTTCGCAAGTTCTATATCAATCTCGGGTGCATACTTAACTAAGATTTCAGCCGCTTCATTTGGATTACTGATTGCATATTCATAGCCTTTAGCAGTAGCTGCTAAAAATTTCTTAGCTGTATCTGGATCATTTTTTAAAAACTCAGTACTTGAAGCAAGAACAGGGGTGTAGAAGTCAAAAACAGGATTAATATCCTTAAAAGCAATATAATTTGTATTAAGCCCTGCACATTCAGTGGCTATGCCATCCCAACCATAAAATACCCACACTGCATCAATATCTGTTTGAAGTGCAGTAATAACATCTGTCACTGTGTTAGGAATAAGATTAAGTTTTGAGAAATCACCACCATCCTCCTCCATAATTGCCCTTAAAATAGCTTTTTCAAAAGGTGTATCCCATGAAGCATATCTTTTGTCTTCAAGCTTTTTAGGGGAATCAATCCCCTTTTCCTCTAAGGATATAATCCCTGATAAATTGTGCTCTAATAGTGATGCAACAGCCACAACTGGCAGTGGATTTTTTGCTGTTAGTGCAGGTCCTATCTCTTCTTGAAAGCTTACTGCAAACTGAGCTTTACCTGCTGCTACTAGCTGAAGTCCTCCTCCTTCTGGGGGTTGTATAATTTCTACATCAAGACCTAACTCTTTATAATACCCTTGATCTAAAGCTACATACATGCCTGTATGATTCGTATTCGGTACCCAGTCCAGTACTACCTGGATTTTTTGAGATGCCTTCTTGCTCTCGCATCCTGAAAAAAATGATAGAACCAATGTACTTACTAGTATTAAACTTATTATTTTCTTAAGCATTATCTTTCCTCTTTTCTCATTGTATCGAATTCACTTTTTAACTACTTTCCAAGGAGCAGATTTTTTCTCTATATAGCCTGCAAGGTGCATAAGTATCAAGCTAATAACACTAACTAGAAAGATCACTGCAAACATCTTATCAAAAGAATAGGATTTTCTTACCCTTGTCATATAGACACCAAGTCCCTTATCTCCTCCTAACCATTCTGCAATTACTGCTCCGATTACAGAATATGAAACGGAAACCTTAAGCCCAGCAAAAAAGTTTGGCATTGCATAAGGTAACTTAATATGATATAAGATCTGCCTTTTATTTGCACCCATTGATTTTAATAGCCTTATCGCATCATTATCCACAGATTTAAACCCATCTAATAAAGCCACAGTCACTGGGAAAAAGCATACTAAAAAAATCAAGAATATCTTAGGAGCAATACCATAGCCCATCCAAAGTACCAGAAGTGGGGCAATGGCTATTGCTGGTATTGTTTGTGTGATTACAAAAAGTGGATACAGCATATCATATAATATCTTTGAATGATCCATCAAAATAGCCGAAATGAATGCAAATATAATCCCTATGCCCAATCCTAAAAAAGCCTCCCCAAGTGATACTAAAGTGTGTTCTAGTAAAATATTTCTGTCTACAAAAAATGCCTTGATCACTTGCAATGGAGATGGGAGCATATATTTAGGTAGCACTTCAAAATAAGATAGAGCGGCCCACAGAGTAAAAAGCACAAAAAGCATACTATAAGAGGATCCTTTACTCATGATGCTTTTTAGTTTTCTTTTCAATAGACCATACCCCCTCATTAGGATTGTATGCTATTTTTACATAGCTCATCACACTTTCGGCTCCTTCTCGAATACATATCTTTTGACATTCTTTTACAATAGTCATGAGCTCATCAAAGTCTCCCTCTACTGTTGTTTCAAAAGGACCTACAAAGGTATTGAGTCCTGTACTTTTTATATAAGCTATTACCTCATCCACTACTCTAATTACTTCCTCCCCTTCTACTTTAGGCAATACTTGAATCGCAATTGATGCATTTGGTTGTTTCATTGTTTTCTCTCCTTCTTCTTATAATAATTATTCATGTTGTTAATAAATCGCTTTTCTGATTTGTTAGATCATTTATTACTATGCCTATAGCATTCACATTCTAAGCATTAAGTATAAACTTTGAATGCCTCTAAGGAAAAATAAAAAAACTGCATGGAAAACCCATGCAGTGATAAAGCATACAATAAATTTTCCTACGCCGGCATTACCCGGATCAGGTATAAGGGTTGAGGATGATACCAATCCTCTCTCAGCCAAATGATAATCAGCACCCCGCATATTCGATTTACCTCTTAACTATACAGAATAACAAAAATTCTGTCAAGATTTGCATAGAATCATTTAAGCTTGTTTTTCTATAACTATAAGACATGTACTATCAGGAAGTCTAACATTCTTTCTATTCTCATCTAAAAAAGTTATTTTTTGTGATAGTGCAATCGTATAGCCTTCTTGTAAAAAATGTTGACATTCTATAACTTTTGTTTGATCACCTAATACGTCCGCAATAAACGCCTTAAACTGAGTCGGTGTAAAATAGCCAAACTGTTCATGAATCTCATAAGCATAGGACTTTTCTCCCCATGTATAGGTATATAAAAATTCCATAGCGTCATTAATGAGCATACACACTTCATTTTGTCCTACTACAGTATAATGTATTTCTCTTCCCTTAAAATCTTCCTTAAATCTTTTAAGCCAGTACATCCCTTCCTCAGATAAAAATTTAATAATCCTTTTCTGATTTTGTGGCTCTGTCATAATGCCATCACGGATAATAATACGTCCACCTGGCTTTAAAACTTCAAATGCACTTTTCAAGGCTTCCCTTAGTGTTTCATGATTAAATTTTTTGCCATTAAAAGGGATATAAGAAAACAATTCATGTAAGATGGAACAAAAGATAATTGTATCTATACTATTTTCAGGAATGTATTCCTTTAAATTAAGTGCATCACCATAGAGTACATCCCACTTTTTAGCTTCTACATTTTTCTTTTTTTTAAGAGCATCTAAAACATTTTGGGCAATATCAACACCAAGTATCTCTTTATCTGGGTAGGAGGTTTCTATTAAATCCATCAAAGCCCCACCGCCAGGCCCGATATCAACAACTTTATTTCCTATAATATATTTGAGTATAATTTTTTTGTAGTCTATGGTTTGATTCATGGTTTGTAAATATGTTTCTTCTTCATAAAAGCGATCATATTGATCTTTTCTTAAATCAAATAAATCAAACAATAAAATAATTGCTTTTTCATAAAGCACATCTGCCTTTTCTGCCTCCATACAAAAGTCAATAAGCTTTTCTGATGGTTTAGAAAACGCAAACTCAAAAAATACAATATTATCTACTAAGTTATATGTATTTATTTTATACACAACATGTTTATTATCCAATAGCACCTTGTTTATTATGTCCTTGATATCCATTGACCCTAAATACTTTTCTATAATACGCTTCTTATAAATATTAATTCTCTTTCTTCCATCATGTTCATAGTAGATGGTTTTCATAAGTCTTTCAAAGCTGATATGTTTTACGCTATTACAGTCTACTGAATAATATGAAAGAAGTAAAATTTTGATAAACTCTTCAAAAGTGAAGTCATAAAGGGCGGACTCAACATACCATAGCTGAAAATGATCAAATAACTTTTCTAAAGCAGCTTTACTTTCATCATCTTGGAATTTTTGATATTCAAGGTCAAAATTTTCACCATTACTAATTGATGTTTTCCTAAGCCTTCTTAATCTTTCTTTCACAGAGAGTTGTTTATTAAATGCTCCTTGAACAATATAGTCTGTTATCTCTTTAACTTCCTTCTCAATACGGGCCCATAACTTTTTATCTACAGCACTAATAATGCAATAGTTAAGCAGGAAAATAAGTTGCCCTAACATTTCTTTAGAAACAATGTCCCTTTCAATAAGCTCATATAAAGGCTTGTTTTCCACAAGGGAGACTTCACCACGTATAAATTGACCAATTAATCCATGGGTTAAGATTAGCGTATGAATGATTTGGCACTTCTTACTCTGTTTGATTTCTACACTTTCAAGGTAAATCTTTGCTGACCCTTCATTATGAGCAAATAGATTATAGCCTTTATTTATCCATTTATCTCTTTGATGTCTAAGCCCTGCTTTAGCCACTTCACTCCATTTAAGCACTTCTTGTAAAATTTCTATAACGTCTTTATCCCTTAAATTAAGTTCTTCCAAACATTCTAATGTTTTTTGCACATAATCAAGTACATAATTGTTCTCTATTTCTTTTAAGGAATATACACGCTCGAAATTTATATTTCTTTCTCTAGTAAGACCTAAATACATGAGCCACTTCTCATCTTTAAGAATACTTTTATCGCCATTATTAAAACTTCTTATGTGATGTAAAGCTTCTAACATAGGATAACCCCACCTTTTATTACTTTTTTGATTTTACCAGAGACATCTTAACTTCTTCACTTATTCTGTTACATAATATTGTTTCTCTTAGGTGAATCCACGAGTACTATGTTAAATTATATCACGTTTTTTACTATTATCTTAAACATTTCTTTTCCTTGATCTTTTCATCTTTTTTAAAAACCCTTATCGTGCTATTAACATCACACGTGGCTAAAAGTATCTCCTTAGGTGAAGATATATCCTGCATATTCAGCTGCTTCATAAGCCATACTTCATTTTTACCAATTATCTTAAGATTATTTTTCATAATGTTGCCATCAATAATAACATTAGCTACAAGCCCTTCTGGCTTTGCTGCTATATCCATATCTTCTACATTGACTGGCCTTTTTTCTACTTTGGGCAAAAAACTTATTTTCCCACTACTTTCCATAATGGCCATACTAATATCATCGATATTATAATAGCCACCTATGCGACACTCCTGTAAAAATTCATTAACTGTAAACTTAATCTTTTTTAAATTCTTCTCTATAATCTTTCCGTCTTGTATGATGATAACAGGATCACCTTCAAAAAATCTTCTTGCCCATATGCTTTTAAGGGTTAGAATAGCTATTAATGTATCAATGAGTCCAAATATAGCCATGGCAAATACAAAATCAATCCATTCTATTTCTGTATCTATGGTCATTTGAGCTGCTATTGAGCCTATTGAGATCCCAATAACATAATCAAAAATACTAAGTTGTGAAATTTGCTTCCTCCCCATAATTTTCGTGAGCAAAAATAATGTTGATACAGCAACTATACTTCTAATGATAATCACTATTAATCTAGTCACATCCATGCCAGGGTCACTCCTATAATAAATATACTCCATATAGAAGTCACATTGTATAAGGCAAACTTTAAAATGTGACTTCTATATGGAGTATCTCCAATTTAATATAAAAATATAGGATGAATATGTTTTTCTATACTATTAATATTTAAACTGTTCAATGCTTCGTGTAACTTGTTGTGATAAAAGTTCCAATTGTTCACTTAGCACTGAAATTTGCTCAAGATAATTAGCCTGCTCTTCAATAGATGCTGTAACCTCCTGAGCTCCTGCAGCACTTTCCTGGGCACTTGATGAAAGATGTCCAATAATATCAACAAGGTCATTTTTCTTGTCCGTAACTTCTTCTATTAATTGACTTAAGTAATTAATACTTTCTCTTGTATTTTCAATAGCAAAAGAAATTCCTTCAAATTTAAGTTTAGTTGCTTGTACACTATCTGTCTGAGATAGTGTCATTTTTGAAACTTCCTCCATCACACTTATGGCTCCTTCAGATTTTTCATTGAGCTGTGTGATTAAATGAGTAATTTCTTTTGCAAAACGATCAGTACTCTCAGCTAATGTACGTATTTCGTCTGCAACAATACCAAAACCTCTTCCATGTTCCCCTGCCCTGGCTGCCTCAATTGCAGCATTAAGTGCAAGTAAGTTTGTTTGTTTTGCGATGCCTTCAATGCTACTGCTTGAACTATATATTTTTTTAATACTTTCATTGGTCACCATAATAACATCACGAACTTTATCTATGTAGCTATTACTTAATTCTGTTTTTTGAATAAGCTCCTCTAAAAGATCAAAACCTTCATTTTTTAGGTTTTCTACTTTATTTGATTCTTCCACTAAATTAAAAACATTATTCTTCTCACTTTCTATAAGGCTGCCTACTTCATTCGTTTTTAGTGCACCCACTTGCATATCTTCCGCTTGTGAGGTTACGACTGCTGCTATCTGTTGCACGGAATCTGAAACTTCCTTAATGGATTGCAAAGACATAGCAATCTTATCTTTTAAGCTTTGAGAGGTGGTGAAAACGTTATCTGCTGCATGTGCATTATGTGATATCAGTTTTTTCAGATTTTCTCCAATCATTTGAAATGCCTGTGAAAGTTTCCCTACCTCGTCCTTTCGTTTTTTATATTTATCTTTTATCTCATGTGAAAAGTCACCTTCAGCCATTTGATAACATTCTTTTGTAAGATAAGAAATAGGTTTTGAAATATTTATAGCAATTATATAGATACTCATAAAACTAACCAATAAAAATATAATACTTAAGATTATAAATGCATTTTTTATTTTATTTGCTCCTGAAAGAATAACGTTTTTATCTACTTCTACACCAACGACCCATTCGTTGCCACGTATAGGAGCAAAACCTATGTACTTGTCAACACCATAATAATTATATTCACCAAAACTATTCTCCCTACTAAGCATTCTCTCCTTAACGAGTAAAAATCCCTTATTTTGAAGTACAGTTCCTTCTTCACTGCCTGGTGTTGCACTCGTAACAGCATCCGCATCTTGAGATGATTCTCCTTCTTCGCTACCTGACGTTGCCCCTGTGACAGCATCTGCATGACTCATAGTTGCTCCTGTGAAATCTGAAAGTAAATTTTTATCCGCATGAGCTATTGTTTTTCCTTCTTGATTAATAATAAAAGCACTTCCTGAGTCTCCATATTTTATCTCAAAGGCAATATCACTTAATTCATAGGCATCTCTTACAGCCATTAAAACGCCCACAACTTTTGAATTATTCATAATAGGGACTGTATAAATCATTATAAGAGAATCACTTTCTTGTAAGGACATAGGATCAGAAACAAACTTTTCGCCATTTAGTGCAGCCTTAAAATAATCCGTTTCTTTTAAATCTGCCTTCTGGCCATTATCATAAGTAGCTTCTCCCTTTTCATTAATAATAGCCATTTGCTTATGCCCTGCTCTGTTTGTTTCACTTTGAATCATTTCTTTTCCCTTAAGCAAAAGGCTGTTTGATTTATTATCATAATTATTACCTATGTACTGTGCTAATGTCTCCATACTATTAAACTGTTTTGAAAGATTAGCTTCAACAGTTATTGCTGCCTCTAAGGCAAAAGCTGGCATAGTGTTTTTTGCATTTTCAGTCAGTGCGTAGGATAAAGCAGAATAGGCACTAATTCCCATTCCAATACATACGAATACTAACAAACTTCCAAGCAAAATCATCAATCTTAACCTAATTGTTTTCATAAAGTCATCCCCCTTGGTTGAAAAATTTAAAGACCTCAAACACTCTAGTTGTGTTGTCATATTTTAGCACAGTTTGTCACGTTTTATCATATTTTACCATGTGTATTTTTTCTTTTCAATAAATATCAGCATATAATTAATATTTATTATTTTTTAATATTAATTATAATAGTTGTTTAATCCATCCACTCATTTAAAAAGAGTAAAGAGGATCGTTCATAAACGATCCTCTTTACTCTTTTTCTTTGCCCTTTTATTAACAGGCTATTGTCTTATGTTTTTCATATGCCTCTACGGCTTTACTCGTTTGTATCTCTAATCTATACGATTTTACAAGCCCCTCTGCCATGATTTTACTATACTGAGCTTTCTTCCCCATAGAATCTTGCTCGTAATATTGTTGGCTAAGTTCATCTTTTTGCCTTTCAAGCTCTTGTATTTGTCTTTGAATTTCTTGAATTTTGGCTATGTAATTTTGATCTATTTGGGCTTTGTACCTTCTCATTTGAATGTCCTCTATTGCTTGATCGTAGCTGTCTTTGTTTGTGTTATCTTCTAAGTTGTCACTTGGGCTTCTTTTGCCTTTTTTGTCTTTACCCTTTTCTTTGTCTGGACGAGCAAAGGGGTTTTGGTAAAACTCTTTTGTAATACTCCCCTTAGCTTTTACTTGCATAACACATCCCTTACTCCTTTCTCTAAAATAAAATATAATGAATTCACATCATATAACCTAAAAGATAAAATGTGAATTCAATAATTACTTATTTATATCGACCAACCCTAAAATATAATTTATACTATTTACACAATTTTTGCAACTAAATTTATGCTATACTATTTATATAATCTTTAAATTATATAAATACTCTATGTTCATTTATTTTCTCTCAAAACTTAAACAATCGGTTTCAGAATAATTCTCCACATCCTTTAAACTTCCTACTTCTATTTCCCTTAAGGTGCAATGATGCTTTGCATGATAAGCACAAGTGCTGACATCACACAAAATGCTTTCTGTTTCCCCTGCTGTTATTCTTTGTTCTAGAGCATTGTGATAGGCATCTGTATCAGTAAAAGTCTCACAATAAGTCCTTTCCGTAATCATTGCTCTATCACCACCAACTTTTAAAACATTGGCACCGCATGTACCTTCTTGGTTATAAGAACAGGAATGGACACTACAATTTATTCTATGCATACTCTTCTCTCCTTAACATATTGTATCATGATATTCTAAGTAACCACTACAGAGATACAACACCAATATTAATTTGTTATTCACTCAGTATTGTCTCTCATAAGTCGAATTCATATAGTATTGTTCGTATTAATAATATGAAGTTCTATCATGAATTCACATATATATTATGTCATAAAAAAAATATCTTATACTAAATGATTACTAATATCCCATCATCTTCTAGTAACCTTCCTAATACTTTAAGATCAAATACACCATAACCATAAGTTGGATTAGGATACACACCATCTCCTATTTGAGAAATTCGGCTTAATAGCACGCTGTTAATGACTAACGAATTAGGCAAAGGGAATATATTTTCATCTGCATATTTACTAAATAGCGTTGCCACTACTCCCGTGATAATACTAGCAGCAGGTATCGTACCTGTTATACTAACCCATTCATTCATGAAGCAAGGTGCAATAACATGACTCACGTTGGTTAAAAAGTCCGGTTTTTCTCTATTATCTCTAGTAAAACCTCTGCCTGTACTAATAACAGGCACCATATTATTTTGATCATATCCACCCACAACAATGATTGACTTAATACATGCTGTAGACCCTATACTTGTAAATGCATCACTTGGACTTAGTGTTATAAATTCATTAAGCTCTTTTTGTGATATCCACAAGTCTGTTTTGCTTACCCGTGAGGTATCGGTATTAAACACCATACGCCAATTCCCTACATATGGGTTCTCAAACCTAAATAGCATTCTAACCGAACCATTTAGAGGACTAATCCTGTATCCACTTGTATAAATTGTTGTTCCCCCTAGATTCGTAACATCAATTGCTTTTAGATTGATAGGGCTTGATGATATATTTTTAGGAGGATATAATGATACATCAATTAAATTAGGGAAGTCTTGATAGAGTATTCCCACAACATTCTGATTTGTCCTTTGTACATCAATATTAATTGTTGCTATGCCACTGCTTGATGGCACTATGTCACTATGATGCATTTTATCAGCCTCATCGCCGGCTGGAGCTATAATAGCAACGCCTGCCTGAGTAGCCAGTACCTGTAAAATAGCATAAAGTGGCACTGTTCCGTCATGGGGATCAAGATTTGTATTAAAAGGAATACAGATTACTAATGGTTTTTTTGCCTGTGCTGCAAATGTCATCAGTTTAATAACACCAATTAAGACATCAGCTATACTTACAGCATATTTGCTTGGCATTCCTCCAAATATTCTCTGCATCTTCTCAGATGCTGGCTGAATCTTTGCTACCAAAAACTCAGATTCTGTTGCAATAGTGTGGTAATTTGGCTCTGATGAGCTTCCTCCTGCTAAAGCTAACATCATGGTACTCATACTTTGTGCCTCTGGAAGTGGAATACGGCTCCCTGGGTTTTCGCTCGTTAGTTCACTATCTACGTCTTCTTTATAGTAGGAATTTCCTTCATCCGCCTTTATTTGATTCCAAATATAAGCAATTCTTGTCTTGCCATCAGGCGTTTTAAGCACCTTTTGTGTATAGTCAACATCATCTACAGAAACAACCCCAATATATACATCTTTTCCCTTATACTTTAAATCTTCTGAAGTGAACTGATAAGAAAAACCTGAGTTATTAATGATCTTCTCACAGCGTGGATGACTTAAAATAGGAATATAATAGGGGTAAGTTACATCATACTTAAGCTCATCGCTTAATTCATCAAACATTTTCTTTTTCCCATATAGCATGCCATAGCCGCCAATAAGTGGTACATGACTTAATCCTAATTTTGTGTATTCCTCTGGACTTCTATAACTACTTGTAGCAAGCACAACGTATATTTCCTCTTCTTCATCTATAGTGTCATAAAATACATTCCCTACATACAATGATCTTGATTGTCTTAGTCCCTTGCCTATCTCTTCTAACTCCATCTTGTTATTTATTGCGTCTATAAATGGCTTAACCTTTTTTATTGCATCGTTAAGATTTTCATCTAAATAAATAGCCTTATCTATGTAAAATTCATGCTTTCTTGCGAAAGATTTATAATCCTTTATTTTTTGTGATTGCGTTTTTTTAACAATAAGGATCCCTTTAAGTTTATCTAAATACTCACTTATAACTTTATTGGTTAAACTTCTAAAGCGATAGCGTTCATCATCAATATAAACGTTTGCATAAATAATGGCAGGCTTAGATTGACAGGTAACAAAATGACATAAAAAACGAATGCACTGAATATATTTTACAGCATCTGCTTTATTATCAAAATTGTAGCAGTGTACCCATCTATATTTATTGGCATCTTTACTTTTATTAAGCCTTTTTAACGTGTGTGTCCCCATATTATATGTAGCATCAATTCTACTATCTTTATGCAATGCTCCTATTGTAATGAGTAACATATTGTCATTTAAAACATTTTGTCCTAACCCTTCTTCCTTACATAATTCAATTGGGAAATTAGGTTCAACATATTGGATTCTTCTTTTTAGCCTTGCTAAATGCTGCTGATTGACATCAACGATTTTATAGGTTTCACTCAAATGATATATGGAGCTTGTATATTTTTTTAGGTACCTATATCTACTTGCATCGTGCTGAACAATAACCTTCATAGTTCACTTCCTTTTATATATCACTATAAAACAATAGCTCAAATACTTCAGTTATTTGAGCTCCTACATACTATTTCTCTTAGGTGAAATCATAGTCTAATCTATATAAACTTACTTAGTCTTACTATTATCTATTATTAATCCTATTCTTTAATTGACAGTTCTATGCCTATAAAAACTTAAGGCATATTTTATTAAGTTATGGCTCATTATAAATATATAACATTTGCACTAAAAATATTTGCTTAAAAAAAGGAGTTTTACTCATGAAAGTCAACGAATCGATTATGTGTCCCCACTGCCATCATGCACAGTTTACTGCAAAGTATGAAGCTACTTATGTTTATTCCTATAATATAGATACATCCAATACATCACAGTCTAATAGTGATGATACCCCTGCTCCTTTTTTGTTTGACAATAGAGAGCAAAAAGATTTCAAGCAATATATCGAATGTAATTATTGCCATGCTAAATATCCTTGTACGTTTAGTCTAGATTCGGATCAGGTAAATTTCACTATCTTACAGAAGGCTATTCGAGCAAATCATACAGAAAACATCGAGTTTTGGGGATAAAATAGAGCTTAAGCCTTATACCCTTATGTATAAGCTTAAGCTCTATTAAGTAAATTGATTAGCACATTGATTTTTGACATTATTGCTTTATAGATTAGGAAGCTTATCTAAGGTAATGACATAACTGCTTTGATAAGCTTTACACAACTCATCATTTTTCGTCCACTGCTCTGTCAAACAAAACTCATTACTCCAAATCATAAACCAGCACCAGGGTATACGAGTTTTCTCTAGTTGACTTGCACTAGGCATAGTTCCCACCTCTCCTAATGCTGCTAATTTTTTTGCTGATGTAATCTGGATAAGCTCATAGTATTGTTCACTAAAATCTGTATGGGTATACTTTTCTAAGTATATATCTCTTGAAATAATATCAACTGTATCATCGCCTGGGTATCCAGAAGGGAGATGTGAATTCCATACCCATATAAGATTATTTAAATGATGATAATGTGTATAGCGATCATACATAAGATTCCAAAGTTCTTTTGCTACTTCAGGTCCTTTTGAGCCCCACCAAAACCACGTGCCATCTGCCTCATGAAAAGGGCGCCATAAAATCGGAATGCTTTTTTGCTCAAATTTTTTGAGTTCACGAGCGATACAATCCATGTCTGAAAAAAAGGCTGATTGCTCAGGACTTCCCTCTATCAAAACCTTAGTTGCGTCAAAGTCAGTATTTTTTGCATAAAAGCTCTTATCTCGTCCACCTAAAGGTGAGAACCAATGCCAAGTGAAGGTAACTATTCCTTTTTTATTTAGTGCCCAATCCATGGCGTTTTCTAAAGTGCCCACATTTTCTCTTACTTCTATTAAACATTCCTCACTGGCATCATTATAATTAATATTCGGTGAGTAACCTAATAATTCAAAGCCACAAATAGCCGGTAGCTTTCCTGTTAGGTTTTGAATATGTTGGAGTTCTTTCTGTTCTCTCGTTTGCGTATGTTGCCCAGCTATAATACCCTTTCCTGATATTTCCTTAAGATATTGCATAAGTCTTATACATTCTTTAGAAGCGTTAGGATTTGTTAGCCCTATGTTTCTGTTTATGTCCATAATCTCCTCCTGTCATCTTCTTAGTTTCCTCTATTCCTTCTTATATTTCTTCTTATATTTCTTCTTATATTTCTTTATTATATGTCTTTATTATAGTATAACTATAGCTTAAATTCTACCTTCCTCAGCATCACAGCCAATCTGTTCATTATGCTCTTTAATAAAACGGATGGTTTCATCTACAGTGGTATAAGCTAAAGCAACATATGTATCAGCCGCACCATAGTAAATAGCTATCCTTCCTGTTCTTGCATCTGTTAATGCAGCACAAGGGAAAACAACATTTGGAACGAATCCCCGCTCTTCGTACCACTCTTCGGGTGTAAGCATGATACTTCCAGATCTATATAATACCTTAGATGGACATTCTTTGTCTAAAAGGGCTCCACTCATAGAATAAACAAAACCATTACATGTTCCTGTAACACCGTGATAAAAAAGCAGCCATCCTTCATCTGTTTCAATAGGGGTAGGCCCGCATCCAATCTTAATAGACTGCCACCAACCTAAACCACCTCTTTGCATAACCATGCGATGCTCTCCCCAATATTTTAAATCTGGACTTTTGCTGAGCATAATATCACCAAAAGGCGTATGCCCATTATCACTTGGTCTAGATAGAATGATGTACTTATTCCCTATCTTTTTAGGAAATAAGACACCATTTCTGTTAAAGGCTAAAAAAGGATTTTCAAGTCTTGTAAACACTTTAAAATCCTTTGTCTTAGCAAGTCCAATTGATGCACCATCAAAATCAGTGCACCAAATAATGTAATAGGTATCTTCTATTTTCACAAGTCTAGGATCATAGGCATAAAGAGGCTGATACGGTTTGCCCTCCTCATCTACGAAAGAAATCTTCTCTTTATCAAATTCCCAGTTAACACCATTCTTACTTCTTCCAATATAAAGATGTGGTCTTCCGTTAATCGTTTCTCCTCTAAATACACCTATAAAAGCATCTTCATAAGGAATAACTGCACTATTAAAAATTCTTGCTACCCCGTCTACTGGGTTACGTCTAATAATAGGGTTCTCAGTATGTCTCCATACTGGCGATCTATAGTTTGTAGGCTTTTCTTGCCAGGGGATATTTTTTAACTCATTTCCTATAATTTTACTCATGCAACCACACCTTTCTTTATTAGCCTTAAGACAATGATTTTTTAATAAGACTAATGAATACTATGGTATTCATTAGTCTTATTACATTTCTATGGTATAGTCCCTATAATAATAAATTTAATTTACTATAATTTTAGTTAAATTTAGGTTAATTATTGTTTTAATTTACTTAATTTTAAGTATAGTTTTTTACTTCGCACTTGTCAATAATCCTTTAATTTGTTCCTCATAAAGAAAAGTTCCTAATGAAAGACCAAATAAAGGGCAGGAAAAGGATACAATCCTTCTCCTGCCTTCTTAAGCATCTATTACTTAGCAATTTTTTCAATTAAATATTGTCCATTACCATCTTTTGATAATACAATAAGTTTACCATCTTCATAGGTTAAACTAATCACTTCTCCTTGGGTCTCATAAGTACCTATGTTACTAAAAGTTTGATAGTCATAGGCGTAAACACATTTTCCATATCCTGTATAGAAAGAATTATTTGCTAAATCAAATGTAACATCTGTAAAAGGTTTATTAAGTCTAGTCACAAATGTCATATCTTGTTTTTGATTCTCTAAGCAATTAAATATAATTCCTGATCCATTAAAAAGGTATTTTCCATCAGGAGAAACTTCTATAAATGGTGTTAAATCATATTTCCCAAAATATGGCCAGTCAGTTGCTTTACCTTCAAATGTACCCTTAGATAATTTATAGGCAGATAATCCTCTTGGATTCACATCTGTACTTACAGCATAAACTTTATCTAACTGTGGATTGTAGGCAATAAAGCTTTTGTGTCTTATTGACGCTGACGATGGAGCATTTACATCTTCTGCATATAACTTGATGGAAGTCCACTGTCCTGAACCTGAAGAGATAGCTACATATCCATTTTCATCTACGATAATGTCAAATGGGTCAATATCAACGTCTATTTGCTGAGATTGTTTTGTATCTTCTGGAAGAACAACTGTAATAGCTCCTATTTGATCCACACTAGGTGATGAGTTATGAGACATCTTTAATGATGTCATAACTATAATATTATCCCATAAGGTGATACGTTCTGGTGGAAGGTTTTGAGGAACCTCGGTAATTTCATTGTCATTATAGTTAATTATATACAGCTTAGAATTCGTTTTATCTGCAATATATACTTCTGGCACTTCAGGACTGAAGATGCTATCAGATATCGTCATGCTTGCAGGTAAATACATAACATCTGCTTCTGTATTTTCTCCATTTGATTCTCCTGAAACATTAATTCCTTCAATTACATATGTACCATTATCATACTTTGTAACTGATATAAGGTTTTGATCTTTGAAAAATAGATATTCTGGGTTTCCTTTCACTTTTACTGTTTTTAATTTATTAGATGTAATATAGTCATAAATATTAATGGTTTCTTTATCAGTGGCTGTATAAACAGTTTCAGAATACAAATCAAAAGCTATTGCATTAAAGGATTCATCTAGTGATCCAACATATTTCATATCGTTCTTAACTGACGCATCACTCTTAAATATTGTTCCAGAATAGTTGTAGATATATTCTCCTTCTGGTGATAAGGCAAACTTATTCTTTAAAGGATAATCTCCATGATATATAGAATTATAGCCACCAGGATATGACTTCTCTACAAACTTGCCATCAGCTATGTTATAGGCATAGGCATCAATTGGTGACACTGCAGAAGTAAATGCATATATTCTATCCAGTGTTGGATGCATTTCAATAAAATCAGCATCATCAATGCCTGAATAGGCAACTTCTTCTTTAGATCTTAGTGAGTAGCTTTTCAATTTAGTATGTTGCCCTGATCCTGAAGAAATATAAATATAGCCATCTTTTACTGCTATATCGTAAGGATCAATAGCTACATCAAATTGATCAATAACTGAAAATGACCTTAGGTCAACAACTGCAATAGCTCCTTCTTGGTCTTTATCAAATACATAAGCACTATGAGCTTTTTTCACCAGTGTAACATATAGCAAATTATCCTTAATAGTCATTCTTTCTGGCTTTATATCTAAGGAAATGCTTATGTCTTCACCTGTAGCATAATTTACTCTATGCACTTTTTTATTATCCATATCTGTTAAGTAGATATAGGAATTGCTTGAATCCATTAGTGCATCACTTGGCTTGTAACTTAATGTTACTGCTTGTACTTTTCCGTCTGTTACCGCAAAAAGGTTGATTTGGAAACTTGCCATTACCAATACAACCAAGATGATTGATAACATCCTGCTTAATGCTTTTCTTTTACCTTTCATACTGTTTCCCTCCCATACAAACTCTAAATAAGTAAATTTAATATCGTTTCTCTTCTATTAAATTCACATACAATAACTTTAATTAATAAGTATGAATTTAATATAAAGAGAAAATTGTTTGAAGATATCTTTATTTCTCTCAGTGATTATATTCACGCGTATTATTTCAACTTTCTATAATGCCTAATAATTTTTTATATGTTAGAATACTATAGAGAAGGGAGGATATAGCTATCATGAATAATGTATTATTTGCTTTTGGACTAACTCTTTTTGCTGGATTATCTACAGGAATAGGAAGTGCTATCGCTTTTTTTTCTAAGAAAACAAACACAAAATTTCTTTCCGTAAGCCTTGGATTTTCAGCTGGTGTCATGATTTATGTTTCTATGATTGAATTATTTGCAGATGCAAAATCTGTGCTTACTTCAGAACTTGGCAATAAAAAGGGATACTTATTTACCGTTATAGGCTTTTTTGCTGGAATGCTTATTATAGCACTGATTGATAAACTAGTGCCTAGTATGGAAAACCCTCATCAAATGCACAGAGTAGAAGAAATGGGAGAAAAAAATAGCTCTACCAAGCTACTTAGAATGGGATTATTTACAGCCTTAGCCGTAGCTATTCATAATTTCCCTGAGGGCTTAGCTACCTTTGTTGCTTCACTTCAAGAGCCTTCTGTTGCTATTCCAATAGCAGTGGCTATTGCTATTCATAATATACCTGAAGGTATTGCCATATCTGTTCCTGTTTACTATGCAACACAAGACAAAAAGAAAGCCTTCCTGTATTCTTTTTTATCTGGGCTTTCTGAACCTGTGGGAGCACTTGTTGGCTACCTTGTGTTTATGCCTTTTATCAATGACGCAGCATTTGACATCATATTAGGTATTATATTTGCTGCTATATCAGGAATCATGGTCTTTATATCCCTTGATGAGCTCTTACCTTCTGCCGAAGAATATGGAGAGCATCATCTTTCTATATATGGCCTTGTAGCAGGTATGGCTGTCATGGCAATAAGTTTATTACTATTTAATAGCTGAATAAGAAAGGAAAACATTTATGGAAAAAGTATTCGAAATTATAAACAAAAGAGATTCAGTAAGAACCTATTCACCTTTAGCCATTGAAGAAGAAAAAAGAGAGGTACTTAGTCAATTTTTTGATTCTAATACAAAAGGTCCTTTTGGAAATAGTGTTCGTTTCAAACTAGTTGATATAAAAAAAGAGACGCAAGGCGAACTTAAAAAATATGTATCTTATGGAAATATTAAAGGAGCACATACATTTATTGTTGGAGCAGTAAAAAAAGGAAGTATGGCAATGGAAGACTTTGGCTACTGTATGCAGAAGAATGTACTCATGGCAACATCATTAGGTCTTGGCACTGTATGGCTTGGCGGCTCCATTAATCGTAGCTCCTTTGCTGATTCACTTAAAAAAACAGAAGACGAACTTATTCCTGCCATTACACCTCTTGGCTATGGTGCTGATAAAAGGTCTATGATGGATAAAGTCATCAGTACTGTCTCTGGTGGAAAAAATCGATTGGCATTTGAAAAGCTCTTTTTTAGCAAAGACCTATCTTCTGCTCTTACTAAAGAAAACTGTAAAAACTATAAAGATCCTTTAGAAGCTGTAAGATTAGCTCCTTCTGCTTCTAACAAACAACCCTGGCGTATTGTAAAAGATAAAAAAAAGGATGTTTTTCATTTTTATATGAATGAACATCCTAGTATGAAAAAAGAGCCAAGCAACCCACAATTTAAAGGTATTCACATTCAACATAATGATATGGGCATTGCAATGTGTCACTTTGAACTTACAGCAACAGAACTTGGGCTTAATGGTCGTTGGGAAATATTACATGATCATGCTCCATTAGGTGATCTCGTCTATGTTGTTAGCTGGATTGCAAGTTAAGACCTTTACATACTCTTTAAAATCTTAACCTCGCACTTTCTTGTTCTAGGACCATCAAATTCACAAAAATATATACCTTGCCATGTACCTAGTTTTAGTCTGCCATTTTCAATAAAAACAGTACATGAAGAGCCCATCATAGATGCCTTGATATGGGCATGAGAATTCCCTTCCCCATGCAGGTAGTGGCTATCTTTTGGAAATGATTTTCTAAGTCCAAGCAAAATATCATGCTTAACATCTGGATCTGCATTTTCATTGATAGTTACACCTGCGGTGGTATGGGGAATAAAAACCACAACCATACCCTCTAATACCCCACTTTTTTCTACTTCTTGCCTAACTATATGGGTAATATCAATAAGTTCATCTTCTTTAGTTGTTTTTATACTATGTTGCATTTTATAGGACTCCTTCCTTTTATTAAAATTCTATTTTATTTCTTTGTGCTTTTCACTATGGCACTGCTGAGTGACTTTATTATGTTCATCAACAAATACAATTTTGGGGTTAAAAACTTCTGCTTCCTTTTCTTCTAACCAACAATATGCAATGATGATAATAATATCATCTACCTGTACAAGTCTTGCTGCTGCTCCATTTAAACAGACAACGCCGCTATTTTCTTCTCCTTCAATAACATAGGTTTCAAATCTTGCTCCATTGTTATTATTGACTATTTGAACCTTTTCTCCTGGCAATATCCCTGCAGCCTTCATCAAGGTTTTATCTATAGTAATACTGCCAACGTAGCTTAAGTTTGCCTCAGTTACTTTAGCCCTATGTATTTTCCCTTTTAACATATTTAATAGCATCTGTTTTCTACACCTCCAGTCTTATATTATCTATAAGTCTTGTTTTTCCTACCTTTACTGCAATAGCTAGTAAAATTGCTCCTTCAACTTTGTCTATATTTCTTAAATCCTTTTCGGATACGAGTTCTACATAATCTATCTGCGTATTTTTAACAGAATTAATTCTACTTATTACATATTCCTTTATTTTCTTTGCATCTTTCTCTCCCTCTTTTATCATTTTTTCTGCTTCAAAGAGGGAACGTGATAAGATAAGGGCATCTATTCTTTCTTCTTCAGAAAGATAGGTATTTCTAGAACTTAGTGCCAGCCCATCTTTTTCTCTTATTATAGGGCAAACAACAATATGAATATCAAAATCTAAGTCTCGTACCATCTGTTTGATTACACTTACCTGCTGGGCATCTTTTTGACCAAAATAGGATTTATCCGGCTGCACAATATTAAAAAGCTTTGCCACAACTGTTGTTACACCTCTAAAATGTCCTGGTCTTGATGCACCGCAAAGCCCCTTTGTAATAGCTCCTTCATTTGCCACATAAGTGCTGTAGCCTTCTGTATACATCTCGCTTGCACTAGGAGCAAAAACAACATCTGCACCTGCCTTAGCTGCTAATTCACTGTCCCTTTCTAGATCTCTTGGGTAAGTACTAAAGTCTTCCCCCACACCAAACTGAATAGGGTTTACAAATATGCTTACGACAACACGATCATTTTCTTCTTTTGCTGTCCTTATCAGTGAAAGATGTCCTTCATGCAAATAACCCATCGTTGGAACAAACCCAAGGGTTTTTCCCTCTTTTCTAAGTGTCTTAACATATTCTCTTAACATACTAATAGTCTGTATTATCTTCATTTTTATTACCCCTCTGTTATCTGATTAATATCTATTAAAATACGAATTTACGTAGCTTAACTGACATTCTATAATGACTTAAGCACTTCTTCATCCATTTTAAATGCATGTTTACTTGAAGGGAACCTTCCTTCCTGTATGTCTGCTTTATAACTTGATACAGCACAATGAACAACATTTTTAAGGTCTGCATACTTTTTTACAAACTTAGGCGTAAGCTCCGTATACATACCAAGCATATCCTGCACTACCAGCACCTGTCCATCACAGTATCTTCCTGCTCCTATACCAATAGTCGGTATATCTAATTTATTTGTAATAAGCTGTGCAAGGGGCTCTGGAATACACTCAAGTACAATTGCAAATGCTCCTGCTTCTTGAAGCATTAAGGCATCCTCGAAGATCTCCTTTGCAGCTTCTTTGGCTTTGCCTTGTACTTTGTATCCTCCAAACATATTGATAGACTGAGGCGTTAGGCCAAGGTGCCCCATTACTGGTATTTGTGCTTTGACAATTGCCTTTACCTTATCGATTATATTTTTTCCGCCCTCAAGCTTAACCGCCTCTCCTTGCCCTTCTTTTATCAGCCTTCCAGCATTTCTAACACTCTCTTCTATGCTAATATGATAAGAAAGAAAGGGCATATCAACAACGACCATGGCATTTTTTGCTCCTTTTGCTACTGCTCTAGCATGATGAATCATATCTTCTACTGTAACCTGAAGGGTATTTTCATATCCAAGCATAACCATACCTAAAGAATCTCCAACAAGTACTGCATCTATTCCACTTTCATCAAGGAGTTTAGCCATTGAATAATCATATGCAGTAAGCATAGATATTTTTCTCTTTTCTTCCTTTGCCCTTATAAAAGAATCAACTGCAAATCGTTTGCTACCCATATTTTCACGCTCCTATTTATCTCTATAAAAAAACTCTTCTCATTCTAAAATTACTTTTAGGTGAGAAGAGACTTAAACCATTTGATCGTTATAAATGATATGTGAATGATAATAGAATCTTTCTTCCCATCTCTGTCCTTATGGATCAAAGTAGAAAACTATTCAAATTTTATCACAATTATTTTAAAAATACAACTATAGAGAACCTCATCTAGCTGCTCTCCTAAACTACTAAAAATAGTAATACCATTCTATGTGAAAATATTTTTGTACCAGACATTCATACTCTCAATTTGACCTGAAATATTTGTATTATTTATCAGTCTTCCTGAATATATGTATCCTTTTTTTGCAAATGTTATATTCATCCCTGCTGATTTTGACCTTGCAATTGTATATGTTGTCTTGATATTTAGATCCTTAAGCCTTTTTTCCATTTCATTAAGAAGATACAAGCTTAAGCCTTCTCCTCTATACTGATCAAGCACTGCAAAATCCGTCATTTCGGCATTATTGTTTTTTGGGTCCATCTCAATAGAAGAAAGCCCAATCAGTTTATCTTTATGCCAAATGCCATAGTAAATCACATTATCACTCATAGTTTTTAATATATATTTCTCTTCATAAATTGGAAATGGATAACTTTTAAAAACCTTTCTGTATAGATTTTTCATTAATGATATGTCTGACTCCTTAGCCTGTCTACATAAAAATTCGTCGCTAAGCTCTAAATGAATATTTGATGCGAAATTTTCCCTTGCTATTTTCTGAGCCATTTCAACTATATCACTGGATTTTTCCTCAAAAGTGTCCTTACTTCTTAATTCATCAAAATATTTACTCATAAAATAGCAATCTTTTTCACCTTTAAAAAACATTGGAACGAATGCTTCCTTTTCATAGCCCTTATCAAGAAAAAGGGGGCTGTATTCATTAGGTATTTTTGCGATTATTTTTGTATATCCTCGTTGCTTTGCAAGGGGTTCAAGTTTTTGAATGATATTAGGTGCGTCTATCTTAGAAAGTGACATAAGATAAATTCTATTGCTCTGTTTTCCATGATGAATAATAGAATTCCCTATTTTCTCTATTAAATCGTTCATAGTTCCTCCTTGTTTATTGTTTATTGTTTATTGTTTTTTATTTATTTATTTCTTCCTCTTCTTCACTTGGAGTAAGCGTTATCACTTCATTATAATCTGCAAGAAGTTTTGAAATCCCAATAGTCTTATCTTCAATCGTTTCATGAAGTTTTAGCTGAAGATTACACATATCACATTTTAAATCACATACTGTATCATGATAGCAACTTGGTTCTTGATAGGTTGTAATAACTCCCTCATAGTTTCTAAGAATAACTTTATTTGTTGACCATGAAATAAGATAATTTGGCATAACAGGTATTTTACCACCCCCACCTGGTGCATCTATTACAAAAGTTGGCACTGAAAATCCACTTGTGTGTCCTCTTAGACATTCCATTATTTCAATGCCTTTGCCAACTGGAGTTCTAAAATGTTCTAGTCCTTCAGACAAATCACACTGATACAAATAATACGGGCGAACTCTATTTTGAACAAGCTTATGAACAAGCTTTTTCATAATTCTTGGACAGTCATTTACATCGGCAAGAAGCACTGATTGATTACCAATAGGAATACCTGCAAAAGCTAGTTTTTCAAGAGCTATTCTCGATGATGTTGTCATTTCCTTTGGATGATTAAAATGTGTATTAATCCATATAGTTCCATGTTTTTGTAACACTTCCACAAGTTCTTTTGTGATTCTCTGTGGAAGCACAACTGGTGTTCTTGTTCCTATACGTACAACTTCTATATGGTCTATTTTATCAAGTTCACTTAAAACCCAGTCAAGTAGTTCATCTGAAAGCATAAAAGGATCACCGCCAGAAAGCAAAACATCCCTAATACCAGTATTACTCTTAATATAGTCAATACCTTTTTTCATCTGGTCCTTCGATGGTATACAATCACGATCACCTACTTTTCTTTTTCTTGTGCAATGACGGCAATACATAGCACATACATTACTAATATGAAATAACACCCTATCGGGATATCTATGTGTAATTCCTAGTACAGGGCTATCTTCATCTTCTGCTAGAGGATCTTTCATATCATAATTTGCTATACTAAGCTCCCTTACATCTGGAAAGGCCTGCTTAAATATCGGGTCATTCTTATAATCCTGTGCATCTATAAGTGATAAATAATACGGTGTTATTGACATGGGAAATATATCTATAGTTTTCTGTATCTGCCTCTTTTCATCCTCTGGCAATTTTATTCCTAGTATCTTCTCAACAGTTTCAATGTCTCTAATAGCATGGCTTGCCTGCCACTTCCAATCATTCCAGAAATCTAAAGTTTCACTTTTAGAAACATCCTCATTTAATTTTTGCTGTGCTAGTGTATTAATTGAATCCATACCTTCACTTATCCTCCTCATATCTTATTACTTACAGCCGCTATATAAAAAAGCACCCTAACCCTAAATTAATAGAGTTAGAGTGCACAAGCTTTCCTGTATGATACAGTTCACTTTATACCATAATATTATAGTATAGATTATGACCTTTTGATCCTAATCAAGCCCCAGTTCTAATTTTATTTTTCAACAAGATTTTCGACTATGTCAGGCAGACTAACTACTCCCCACATTATATAAAATACGTGAAATAGCTCGCAAGCCATCTACTCATCTTGTTTACTTCATAGAAAGAAATATGTTGTTTTACTATATAATAATAAAATTATATTTTTTATTATTGTAAATATTTTATAACGTCTATATTTATTAATTATTATAGTATAGTTTGACAAAAAAGTCAAATTTTAATACCCTCGTTAATCTTTACTTAGCCTTTGCATTGCTATAAGCTGCACTAAATCCACCAAAGAGTATTCCAGTTATCGGAAATATTATCCAGCTAATGTGCCACAGATTGAAAACAAATCCTAGAAATAAGAAAGTTGCAGCTGCAAGTGGCCAAACAATTCCTGCCACAATTCCTATCATCTTATTATTTTCTTTCACGTTTACACTGTATTCTTCTAATTTCAATAGCCTTTTATAACCTTCAATAGCACTGCCTGCCCTAATTAAAAGATTGACTGCCACAGCAATTATAATCAGTAAAACGGATACCCCATACACAGCAAGGTCTTCTCCAAACATCATTGCAATAAAGATACTAACAGGTGAAACGACGCAAAGGCAAACACCTAACATAATATATCCTTTATAATTCATAGAAAGACCTTTATGCTCTTTCACCAAAATAGCTTTATCTTCTGTTGTTAGCTCAAATTCTCCCTCTTCAATATATTTATACGGTTCAAGCGTCATACCATTGTAAACAAAAAGGGCTACAGCTGGTACGACAAATAAAAATAAAGCCATAACAGGTGCTACATCCCGTGCACTTTCTGATAAACTTTGAACAACTTGGTCATTTTCTAAACATTGCACTAAAAAGAGCATACTAGCTACACCAAATAGTATGAGTCCAACGCCTAATGCAATCCATCTTGAAGTTTCCCTTTTAAGTGTAATATATTCTTTTGCCTTCTCAAGGCTCAAACGTGGATATATCTTTCTTTGCTTAGCATCCCTATCTGTATCGGTTTTAATATTCATTTCCTCTAACAGTTCTTCAATATTCCCAAACTCAGAAATAACAATGCCTATTGCTTCATTTTCTTGTTTTCCTTCTTTCTTTAGCTCAAGATACTTTTCTTCCATATTTGCTAACATATCATTTTTTATACGCTCTATCTCTTCTGTCTTAGGTAGACTTAAAAACATATTCTCCAAATAGCTTTTAACAGTTTCCATTACTCATCGGCTCCTTTATAAATTGATTGATTACATTTTGGGTTACGTCCCACTCTTTACATTTATCCTTGTAATAGGCTATTCCGCTTGGTAATATTTTATAGTATGTTCGTCTTTTTCCTTGCGTTTCTTCCCCAAAATAAGCTTCTATATATCCGTTTTTTTCTAGTCTGTTAAATGCTGAATAAAGTGTTGTTTCTTTAATAATATATTGATCCTTGGTTATTTCTCTTATATTCTTTGATATTTCATAGCCATAAGAGTCTCCTTCTAATAATAGACTTAGGATAATGGTGTCATTATATCCACGTATTACATCACTGCTAATCAATCTCATCCCTCCTTACATGTACTGCATTTGTCGTACTACGTCTATCGTACTTTATCTGTCGTAGTAATTATAGCACATCTACTACGACAGGTAAAGTAGTTTTCTAAATAATTTTTTAAAAAATAAAAGGCAAGTAGCTTTTATAGAATCATATTGTCTTTATTCATACTTTTCTAATATAATAAAGTAATATAGAACATAAAACTCTTTAAGGAGGAATGTATTGATGTATTTTTTATTCATACATCATACAAGAAGATATGAAAGAACTACTAGTAATCTATAATTGTATTGCTTTTGCACTCGGCATGTTTTTTATCGGCTCTATTTGTACTATCCTTAGATATAATAAGAACGAAATCATAAAATACTATCTTCTTTATTATTCTTTGTTTACATCTTTTATTGGTCTATTTGTACTAGGCTCTTATTTCTCCCTTGTGTTCACATTTAATCCATTTGTTAAGAATCTTATTTACGCCCTAGAATTTCTTTGCCTATTTTTATCCTTATTTTTCTTTACCTATTTAGTCAACAAGGCTTATCAAGTCAATCATAGCAAATTCAAAAACACCTCACTTTTTCTTTTTACCTTAGTTTGGTGGGCTTTATGCTGCTATGAGGAAATAATGGGACTAGAAAATGAAGGATTTTGGCTAGCAATCGATGACGAGTTTATTACTATTATTTTATTTATTTATATATTAATTACTTATATAGTGTATAAAAGAAATATTGCTGGCAAACCATGGTATTTAGATATTCGAAAAATCTTTATTGTGATACTTTCATCTACTCCTGGGCTTATTTTTGATGGATTAATTGCTGGTCATGGGCAACTATTATACTTTACGCCTCTGTTCTTTGTAATTACCAGTACATTAGGCATGCATTTTATATTTAAATATAACCATCAGGTTCAAGATACTACATATGAGCTTCATCAAGATTTCATAGCTCAATTTTCCATTACGCCAAGGGAAAGTGAAGTTATTCTCCTATTATTAAAAGGGTATAGCTACAACAAAATATCTGAAACCTTATGTATCTCTATTTCTACAGTTCGCTCACATGTTATGAATATCTATAAAAAAGTTGGCGTTAACTCAAGATATGAATTATGTAACAAAGCCTACTAAAATGATACTCATATATTAATATGAGCTTATCAGATGATGATATGATACCCTAAAATTCAGATGTTTATCGGATTTCCTTTAACGTTATTCTCCTTTATATTAAAGACGAATATTTCAGTTATTGGAGGGAAAAAGATGACACATCTATTTTGTGCAAAAAGTATAAGTAAGCATTTTAAAAATGGCAATGGACAAGTAAACGTATTAAAAGGAATTGACCTACAGATTAAAAAAGGAGAGTTTGTTGGCATCTTCGGTAAATCTGGAAGTGGGAAAAGTACACTGATGAATATACTGAGTGGTATAGATACCCCTTCCTCTGGAGAATTATGGTTTGGATCAGATCCCATTCATACTTATGACCAGACTAAGCTTACAAAATGGAGAGGCGATAATGTAGGCATCGTATTTCAGTTTTTTCAGCTCCTACCTACACTTACCTTATTAGAAAATATCATTTTACCTATGGAATTTTCCAATAAGTATACTAAAAAAGTGCGATACGAAAGAGCTATGGACTTGCTTACTAAATTAGAAATCGAAAAACTTGCTGATAAATATCCTAGCTCTGTATCTGGTGGTGAGCAGCAAAGAGCTGCTATTGCTAGAGCTTTAGCTAATGACCCCGATATCATCTTTGCGGATGAGCCCACAGGAAATTTAGATTCTAAAACTGCTGATTATGTCTTTCGCTGTTTTGAAAAACAAGTAGTCGATGAAGGTAAGACTATAATCATGATTACTCATGATATAACAATCAAAGATCGTTTCATGAGATCCTATACACTAAGTGATGGGCAAATAGTAAAGGAGGCGTCTTATGAAAGTATCCCTTCTTAAAACTTATAGAGACCTATCTCACAACAAGTTAAAAACCATTTTTATATTATCTACTTTGTTTATTTCAAATGTTGTATTTGGTATTGTCGTTATGATCAGTAATATACTCACCCCTGAAATTTATAAAGCTTATTATAGTAGCATCCCTGCTGAAGTGATCATAAAATGTGATCCCTATCAAAATGATATTCTAAATAAGCTTAAAGTAATCCCTGAAATCGATCAAGTAGGAGGCAGAGCTAATATTGGTTGTCGCCTTAAAATTGATAATACAACACTTAATACAAACTTAGTTGTATTTGATCAAACAAACCAGGTAAGTATTTTAAAAAATAAAGACGGTTCACTTACACTTCCCGACCTTAAAGAAAATGAGTTCTTTCTGGAAAGGGCTATTCAAAATGATGTCCAAAAGCTTCCTGGTGATACACTTACTGTCCTTTTAAATGATAACCAAATGATTGATATGACCCTAGCAGATTATATTTACGACCCTATTTCTGAACCTTATTTATTAGAAGGTGATGTCTTCGCATTTATTAATCAAGCGACTTATGAAAACATAACGGGCGATGGGCGGTTTAATGAAATTCATTTCACAGTAAAAGGCAATTACGCTAAAGCCTATAATGAAACAGTTGGTAATAAAGCCATGGAAAAGTTAAATGAATTAGGTATTGTTACTTATGAAATGCAGGTTAAAGAGTCAAATGAATTTTATGCTTCTTTAGCATTAGATGCTATCAACATCATTTTAATCATATTAGGTATACTTATTCTCATCATGACAAGTTTTTTAATTATCAACATATTTAATAGTATGATGCTTCAGCAAGTTAAGATAATTGGTATCATGAAAGCTATAGGGGGAAGTACTATGAAAATAGCCTGTATGTACTTCATGCATATTTTCATAATTGGTATTATTACTTTTTTATTATCTTTACCTATTTCCTTCTTAATATCAAAGACCATCTGCCAAAAACTCGCTTATATCCTTAATGTTTCACTGACACAAACACGTATGCCATCCTTACTTCCAATTGTCTTATTCCTAAGTACGATTGTTGTTCCACTTTTAGTTGTACGCTCTCCAATTATAAAAACCACTAAGGCAACCGTATATGATGCACTAACTACAAATTTAAAAGGAGGCCATTTCAAACATGCTACTTTTATAAATAAATGGATGAGTAAGCTAAGTGGTCTTTCAATGATTGTACGTTATGCCCTTAGAAACCAAATAAAGGACCGCATGCGAACTATACTAACACTTACTTCCCTTATATTATCTAGCTGCATCTTAATAACAAGCTTAAATTTATATAAGAGCCTTACATCAACAATCCATGAAAACAGGGGATTGTTTCCAGATGTCATTTTAACATTAGATGACTATTATGACTCAGAGAAATTAATAAGTATATCAAAAGAAGTAAATGAAATTAACGAAGTAGAATGCTGGGCTTTTCAACCTGCACTCTATTTGCAGCAAGGTACTCATAGTTCAAAAAGGGTGTTACTAAATGGGATTCCACAACCATCAAAGTTTTTTAATCAGTCAATTTATGAGGATAGACTGATTTCAGGAAGACTTTTAAGGCATCAAAATAAAAATGAAATACTTATCAGTAATCACTTATTAAACATGTATCCGCATATAAAGGTTGGAGATACAATAACTATTCAAATTAAGCAAAAGCACTATGATTTTATAGTAGTTGGTATTATTGGCATATTTGGTCAACCTGAATCACCAACACTTTTTGTGGACTATACCTATCTAAATAATGTGCTTGAAGGGGAAAACATGGTGAGGGATTTAAGGTTTAATACAACCTTATTAAATACTGAGCAGCAGATTAATCTAATTAATAAACTTGAAAAAGCTTTAAATGACAAAAACATTCATGTCAGTGAAATCAATACTGGTGATAAGATGTTTGAACAATTTAGTGCAAGTACAATTATCGTGGTTACATTATTACTCACTATCGCTATTCTCATACTATTTGTAAGTGCTATTGGCCTTACAGGTAATCTCAATATTAATATCATGGAGCGTACCTTTGAATTTGCCATTATGAAAGCGTTAGGCTCAGGTCCACAGCAAATCAATCGTTTGATAATAATAGAAGGACTGGCCCTAACGAGTATTGCTTGGATTATAGGCAATATCGCCGCTATTCCTCTCACAAATATCCTTGCAAAATATGTTGGAAAGGCTATATTAGGCACGCCTGCTGCTTATCAAATTAATATCGTTGGCTTACTTATTGGCTTAATAGTAGCCCTTATTATAACTTTTACTACTTCTATAATACCTTGTAGAAACTTAAATAAAATTGCAACTAAAGATATGCTTGTCTATGAATAAATTCAGTATATTTATTAGGCACCTAGTGAAGTTCTTCACTTAGGTGCCTAATAAATCTTATTTACAATTGTCTAAAATACATTGAAATTAATTTTTATAGTTTGACTTATCCTCTGTGAACACATCTCATTTTGAATCTGTCGATACTATTTGTATATGTTTTACAATAGCATCTTCTATTACATTCATTTTTTGACCGCTTTCTAAATTGACTTTACCAATGCCTTCAGGGCTATTTAGTTCTTTGTTTCTCTTTATATAATAATGCCATGTTTGCCCGTTCTCTAAAACGCCGTTTTCTTCATATGTATATAAACATTCTTCATCATTTTCATTAACATCTTGAATCATTTGTGTATCTAAGTCTATCTCCTTAATGATCACAGTTTGCTCATCATCATTTTTAGTGTATTTATAATACAACTTATTTCCTATAATATTTGATGCCTTTAGAAAATAAAACTTCGCTAGCTGAGCTACTTCCTCAGTTTCCACACTATTTATAGGTAACTTGTAGAGTTTCATCCCTTCATCCCCATGGTAACCCATATAATATAACTGATCTTTATATAATCCTACTAAATTTATTTCTTCTTGTATTAAATGGTGGTCACCAGTTTCTAAATCAATGAAGTATAGGTTGTTAACATCTCCCATGAGACGCTCTGCTAAATAGAGTCCTTTATCTGTCAAAAAGGTTTCACCTATCAAGGAACATCTAAAGTTAGGTACTATTTTAGCGTCTGTTAAGTCCTCATTAATACTAGCAATATAGCTATATCTATAATCTGAATAAGGTTTCCCCAAAGTTATCTCAAAATATATTCTATTATTTGTAACAAAAAGTGGGGTATATTCAACCACCGGTTTCATAAAATCGTCAAACGCTATAGGAAACAAATCCTGAGCTATCACTACTTGGCCTGTTCCATCTAAGTTCATCATTTTAAGTTGATTGACGAAGGTCCTTTCTTCTGTATTATCCTCCTTAAGAAGTTCATCTAGTTTTGTCCAGTCGCTTACTGTTGAATAAATAATCTTATCTTTATATATAAACCAATCTCTTATGTCTTCAACAGGAAGTGTAAGCTTGCTTTGCCCATCTAGAGCTATTTTATAAAGTTTGCCTTCATTATTTTGGTCATCAAAATAAATCCATTTTTCTTCACTAGATGGTAAAGATGATTCTTTATTGGAATCATTTAAATTTAAGTCTTCTTGAATGGAATTGCTTGTAGAAATTACTTCAGTTTGGTTTACTTCAATCGTATTTACTTCAGTTTTTGTACAAGAAGTACCTATCATCATTACTGAAAAAATCATGACAAACATAAAAAAAGTACTTCCTTTATAGATTTTATGGTTCATTACAAATCTCCTTTTTACAAAAAATAATTCAATAATTTATTAATAAAAACCCTTATTATATTCTTTGCATAATTTTTTTCTTTACGTTTACAAAATATAATCGTTTTTTATCATTTCATAATAATATCATTTATTCAATATAATTAAAATATATTTTTACTAAAAATTTTGCCTATATTCGCTTGGGGTCATATTCATTGACTTTTCAAACCAACGAATATAAGTCAGTGTATTTTTAAAGCCTACAGATTCTGCAATGGATTTAATAGACATTTTTGAATAGGTTAGGAGCTCTTTTGATTTATTGATTCTGTATTCATTAATATATTGATGAATTGAAATTCCAGTGTGCTCTTTAAAAAGCTTACAAAAATAGTACTTTGAAAAGTGTACTTGCTTGCATATTTTATCGATTGATAATTCTTGTTTATAATTGTCTGAAATATAGTTAAGCACTATATTGATATCAGATTCCTGTGCGGGAATAATGCTTTTACTCTGGATAATAGAATAAGAAGCTTCATACAAATTATATAAGATATTGTGTATGATCATACTTACTGTCATCTGAGAAAATACTGTGTTATCAATAGTCACCTTATTAAGCTCTATAAACCAATCTAGTGCATTATAAGACAGTGGATTTATTGGAATAATATTTGATTTATCTCTTATTAGATTATAGTATAACTTTGCATGTGAACCTGCTATAATCACATAAAAAAATTCCCACTCTTTACTTACCTTGTTGAAAATTAAAGGTGCATTGCATGCTGAAATAATAACTGTATTAGCATTGATATAATGTGTATCCTTATTGCGGGAGAATCTTGTATACCCTGAAATAGAATATAAAATAAGAATATCATTAAACTGGTTATCTTCACCTACCACGAATTTTTTTTCTTTGCAATAGCCATATTCTTTTATGTAAAATGGATGGCTACTTGTTTGTATTAAATCTTTAACTTTAATAACCTTATGTCTTTCTGGAAACTTCCTTTTTGGTTCGAGCATTATTTAATCCCCTTTTCCTGATTAAAATTCTATGAATATCATATACTACTGTAGAATGCACATGTTAAATATTTACTTATATTTTTTGAATTCTATAGGACAAAATTTATGTTTAATATATCCATTCAAACTATAGATATTGACTAATTAAAATATTAAAACTAATCTCATACTTTAGTAAATTTTTACTCCAAGTTTCCAGTTTGATTGGTCTATTTTTACAATATATTATAATATTTTAAACAAAATATAGCAATAAATACAACAAAAACAAGAAATGAATATAAAAAAGCATTTTTTGATATTGAAGTATGCACAAAAAAAGTTATACTGAGCATACATTGTCAAAATCATGATGCTTAATCTGTATTATATATGGCGATTAAAAGAGTAGAAAGGGGCATTTTATGAGTGACTATATCTTAGAGTTAAGAGATGTGGTGAAAACTTTCGGCGGTGTAACCGCGTTAAACAAAGTTCAATTTCAATTAAAAAAAGGTGAAGTACATGCACTAATGGGAGAAAATGGTGCAGGTAAGTCAACATTTATAAAAGTAATTACAGGTGTTCACCAACCTGATAGCGGTGTCATGTTATTAGAAGGCGAATCTATTACACTTCGTTCTACTGCTGATTCAGCAAAACTAGGCATTGCTGCAATCTATCAACATGTTACTGCCTTCCCAGATTTATCTGTAACAGAAAACATATTTATGGGGCAAGAAATTAAGACTAAATTTCAAACATACAACTGGCAGCTAATGACCAAACGTGCTAAAGAGCTAATTGCTCCTCTTAGCAAAGAAATTGATGTAACAAAACCTATGAATACTTTAAGCGTTGCTCAGCAACAGCTTGTAGAAATAGCGAAGGCTCTGTCAAGAGATGCACGTATCTTAATTATGGACGAACCAACTGCCTCACTCACCAAACATGAGTGCGAAGAGCTTTACCAAATCGTAGACCGTCTTCGTGATGATGGTGTATCCATTATATTTATTACCCACAAATTTGAAGATATGTACCGTTTAGCTACACATGTTACTGTATTTAGAGATTCAAAATACATTGGTTCTTGGGATGTAGACAAAATTTCAAATACTAAATTAATTGCTGAGATGGTAGGAAGGGAACTTGATCAAATGTACCCTCCTAAAACTGCTAAAATAGGGGATGTTGTTTTAGAAGTTAACAACCTCTATAAAGAAGGTTACTTTAAGGATGTTTCCTTTAATGTTCGTAAAGGTGAAATCGTTGCTTTAACTGGATTAGTTGGTGCAGGCCGTACAGAAGTCTGTCAAACACTTTTTGGTATTATGAAAGCCGATAGTGGATCAATCAAACTTGAAGGCAAGGAAATTAAAATTAATAGTCCTATCGATGCACTAAAACATGGTATTGGTCTTCTTCCAGAAGATAGGCAGTTACAAGGACTGATCAATGAACTTCCTATTTACCAAAACGTTTCATCTGCTGTTCTTAATAACTTTGTCAAAAATGGTATGCTTGATGAAAAATCAGAAATAACTAATGCCATTGAATTATGTAGCAAAATACAGCTTAAAGCAAAGGATATAGCTGCTCCTCCATCATCCTTATCAGGAGGAAATCAGCAAAAGGTTGTTTTTGCAAAGCTTCTTAGCTGTGATTTAAAGGTTCTTATTTTAGATGAACCAACTAAAGGAATTGATGTTGGTGCAAAATATTCTATTTATGAAATTATGAATGAACTTGCATCAAATGGCTATGCTATTATTATTGTTTCTTCTGAAATGCCAGAGGTATTAGGTACTGCAGATCGTATTGTTGTCATGAAGTCTGGAAGAGTAACTGGCAGATTCGAAATCACAGAAGCAACACAAGAAAAGATTCTAGAAGCTTCTCTTATGAAGCAGCAAGAATTAATAGAGGAGGTCTAAAAATGGCAAATAAGGATACTTCATCTGTCATCAGAAAGATATTAAACTATAGACAATTTGGCTTACTTGTATGTTTTATATTGCTTATTACAGTATCAGCCATTATTACTCCTGCCATGTTTACAGTTGAATCTATTATGTCTATGCTACGTAACAACTCAGTTTACGCCATTTTAGCAGTAGGTATGATGATTATTATTATAACAGGAGGCATCGACTTATCTGTTGCTTCCACCCTCAGTATGACAGGTGTTATTACTTCATTACTTATGAACAAATTTCCTACTATCCCCGCCTTTGTATGGTTTTTAACTGCAATTGTAATCGGCGGATTATGTGGACTTATCAATGGATTTTTAGTGGGTAAACTAAAAATGGTTCCAATGATTGCTACTTTAGGCACCATGTATGCCTATCGCGGTCTTGCCTTTCTGATCAGTGGTGGTGCATGGTTATTCCCTCATCAATTTACTGGAGGTTATCTTGCTTTTGCTGAAAAAAAGATACTGGGTGTCTATAGCATTATTTGGATAGCCCTTATTATCTTTATTATGGCAGGTATTTTCTTAGGATACACTGCTCCTGGAAGAAGAATTTATGCTATTGGTACAAGTGTAGAATCATCTAAAATCTCTGGTATCAAAGAATCCCAAATCAAAATGATGGCCTATTCTATCGGCGGAGCATTAGCTGGTCTTGCTGGCATGCTTTATACTGCTAACTATGCTATTTGCTATTACGGCATGGGTGAGGGCTATGAAATGCAAGCTATTGCTATTTGTATTCTTGGTGGCGTAAGTATTATAGGTGGTAAAGGACGTATTGATGGTGTTGTTATTGGTACACTCATCATGAGTATTATCTCATACTTTATTAGTTTACTTCCTGGTCTTAGTGTTTGGCAGGATGCAATCCAAGGAGGCATCATTATTATTGCTGTCGCTCTTAATATATACATCCTAAAATCAGGCGAAAGAAGAATATTAAGAGAAAGGAGTGCCCTTATATGAGCCAATCAAAAGCACCTATTAGAGATTTAAATGTAAAAGATCAGTTTAAATTATCAAAGTTCCTTGTTAAATGGGAAATGATATTAATATATATTCTTGTGATTATTAATATTCTACTTATGGTTTCAAGACCATCTTTATATTTTGCACCAGGTACTTTATCATCAATTATCCAGTCTGGAATGGATCTATCTTTTATGGTCATGGCAATGATCTTTATCCTAATGCTGGGTGATATTGATGTTTCTATTGCGTCGATTATGATCATGAGTGCTATGGTTACTGGTCTTATGATGGATGCCGGTATTGCCCCTTTTATAAGTGTCCTTTCAGGTATCTTAGTTGGTGGTGTATGCGGTGCTTTTAACGGAGTTTTAGTTGCTAAAGTTAAAATGCCTTCTGTTATTGTAACCATATCAACATCTATGTTTTTTAGAGGAATAGTAAAAATTATCTTAGATGTTAATGTACTGAAAAACTTCCCTAAATTTTATTCTGTTGTTTCTTGGAATAACTTTTTAGGTATTCCAATATCTTTAATATGTTTTTTCATTGTTGCAGCTATATTTGCTGTCATATTGCACCGAACAAAATATGGACGCCAACTTTATATGATTGGAAATAATGAAACAGTTGCCCTTTATTCTGGTATCAATGTTGATAAAGTAAAGATTATGACTTTTGTTATTATGGGACTTATGGCAGGTGTTTCATCTATTTTCTTCGTAGGTAGAATGGGTGGCGGTGTCAGCTCAACTATGGGAACTGGCTACGAGCTCAATGTTATCGCTATTTGTGTATTAGGTGGTATTTCTACTAATGGAGGTAAAGGAAAGGCTTATGGACCTATTATCGCTACCCTAATTATGGCTTTCCTTATCTATACTTTAGGTCTAATGGGTGTAGACGCCAACTCCAGAAAAATACTGACTGGTATCATTTTAATAGGTGCTGTCCTTATCCCTAATATCAACAAACAGTTTATAGCAGACTTAAAGCTCAAATATTTATATGCTAACAACAAAAACATTGAAGCCCTTAATATTAAGTGCTCCCAAGATGTTAAAGAATTAAAAAACAAGATATTAGCAGTTAAAAAAGATACCAAACTTAAAGAATCAGAAAAAACAGCTAAAATAACTGACTATCAGAATAAAATTGTTAGCCTTAAGCAAAAATGTAAGGAAACCACAATTACCCTTAAAAGCGAAACCAAAGAAGCTAATGAAAAAGCAAAAAAACGCTTTGCAAACTAGGTATAATCAGTTGGCTACATTGTAGTCACTGACTTATATAAATGTTACAAACACATAACTCAAGGAGGGATTACGACGTGAAAAAATTTAAAAAACTAGCAGCTGTGGCATTAGGACTTACTCTTGCTATGACGTCACTAGCAGGATGCTTTGCTGCCAACAATAATGATGGTGGTACCAATGCACCAGCTGGATCATCATCTAGCCTTCAAGGCAAACATGTTTTTATGTTTAAAAGTACAGGAAACACATTTGGTGATTTAATGTACAGTGGTTTTGAAGAAGTTATTAAAGCATCTGGTGGTGAAGCTGTATATAAAAGTCCAGCGGAAACAACTGTTGCAGCACAAGTTCAACTTATTGATGAAATGATAACACAAAAAGTAGCTTCTCTTACTATTTCAACAAATGGTGATACAGGCTACAACGAAGTATTAGCAAAAGCAAAAGCAGCTGGAATTAAAGTTGTATCTGTAGACTCAAAACTTAGTGAAGATCTTCGTGTTACACATATTGACCCAACAAGCCAAGAAGGAATTGGACGTGCCCTTATTCAAAGTGCTACTTTAATCGCTCTTGGAAAAGAATATCCAGAAGATGGTAACCTTGAAGCAGCTACTGAGGCAGCTTTAGCAGAATACTCTGGCGATGTTATTAACTTTGGTGTTCTTTCAGCATCTATTGATACACCAGTTCAAAATGGTTGGATCGCAAGAATGGAAGATGAACTTAAAAAAGATATGTATCAAGGTAAAGTAAACCCTGCATTAGACAAAAAATATGGTAATGATGACCCTACAGAAAGTACAACTCAAGCTCAAGCATTTGTTGCTGAAAACAAAGTAGATGTTATCATTTCTCCAACAACAGTTGGTATGGTAGGTGCAGGTCAGGTATTAAAATCATCTAATAGCAAAATTAAATTAACAGGTCTTGGTTTACCAAGTGAAATGCAAACATTTATGCCTACAAAAGAATCTGACAACTCATTTGATTTTGTTTGCCCATACATGATGCTTTGGGACGTTGTTGATCTTGGTCGTGTAGCTGCAGGTGCAACTCTTGGTGCTCAAAAAGGTGACTTTGATGGAGCTATTGGAAGCAAATTTAAATTAACTGCATTTGGCGAATATCCAGAAAGAGAATTCGAAACAATCCAACATCCAAGTGATAACGGTTCTCTTGTATATGAAGGAAATCCATATGTATTCTACAAAAAGAACATGCAAGATTGGATTAGCAAATTGTAATATTTATTAATAATAATATTCTTTAATTAAAAAGCTCTGTCTCTATAAGAGATGATATTTCATCTTCTTATAAAGACAGAGCTTTTGTTTTTATTTTTTCCCAATAATAACAACATGATTGCTTGCACCTAATATAGGCTCTTCTCTACATACACTATAATGGTCCCATGTTAAGCACAATATCGAAACTATGATCGTCAAAAATGTTCATGTCCGTTGCATCCAACACTGTAGTATACATATTATATTCTGTCTTCAATTATTTCTTTTAAGAGATCCTCAAGCCTTTGTCTTGCTTCTTCAATCTTATTTTTGTCACGCTTATTAAGGATGCTATCAAATTTCGCAAGCTCATGACCTAACATTCTTCGTATATCGCCTATACTTTCCTCATATATTCTTTCTGCCTTGAGTAAAGTTAGCTTATTTGCCTCTTGTTCTCTAGGATGAATTTTAAGATAAGATAACTCTTCCATCCTTTGTCTAATTTCTTCATCAGTCATATTAACATTTTGTCCCTTTATAATCTGCTTTTTAACTTTTCCAGTGGAAACAACCTTAACCTCTACCTCTAAAATAGAATTAATATCATAGGTATAGGTTACCTCAATAGCTTCTTCACCTGCTTTTGCTTTGGGCACTTCTATCTCTAACTCACCAATACATAAGTTGTTACTAGCAAATCGGCTTTCTCCTTGCAGCACATTAACTATAATTCTCGTCTGATTGTCTCTGACAGTACAAAGAGTCTCTGTCCTACTTGCTGGTATAACAGTATTTCGCTCAATAATCGGAAAAAAGTACCCTGATTCAAATCTATTTTCTTCCACTTCTCTTACAACTTCTGTTCCTAGAGTAAATGGGCATACATCTGTCAAGATAATCTCTTTTATAGACTCTTTTCTTTCTTTCATTGCTCCCTGAATAGCTGCTCCTAGTGCAACGGCTTCATCTGGATTAATTGAATGGTCTGGCAGCCTCTTAAATAGCTTACTTACAAACTTATGGATAATAGGAAGCCTGGTCGCTCCGCCAATCATAACAACTTGATCAATATCGGAGAGTTTTAGTTTAGCATCAGATAAGCTTCTTCTAATGGGTTGTTCAATACGCTCAAGTAAATTTTCACAGCGTTTTGCGTATTCGTTTAGATTAACCTGCATTTCTACTAAATCATCATTAAGTTTACAGGTCATGACTGGTGTTTTTTCGTTGACAAAGCTCATTTTACACAGCTCTGCTTGCTTCATGATATGAACCTTTACTTTATGTTCAAGCTGGTTCTCTTCTAGATGATGTTCTTCTAAAAACATATCAAAGAGCACCTTAGTAAAATCTTCTCCACCAAGGAAGTTATCTCCTGCTACTGCATGGACTTCCAAAATATTATTAAAAAGTTCAAGTATAGAGACATCGAAGGTGCCTCCTCCTAAGTCAAATACTAACACCTTAGTATCCTTATTTTTTTGATAGAGTCCATAGGCTATTGCAGCTGCTGTAGGCTCACTAATAATACGTTCCACCTTTAAGCCTGCTAGCTCTCCTGCCCTTTTTGTTGCCTTCCTTCTGGCATCATTAAAATAGGCAGGCACACTAATAACAGCCTCGGTTACTTCTTCTCCTAGATAAGCTTCTGCATCTTCTTTTAATGAGCGTAGTATAAAAGAAGATAATTCTTCAGCAGTAAAATTCTTACTGCCTAAGTGATACTTCTTTTCACTACCCATATCTCTTTTAAACACACTAGCACTTGTATCCGGATATAATAGCATACGTTCTTTAGCTGTTTCCCCTACATATATTTGCTCAGTCTCATCTATACTTACTATAGACGGCGTTAAATGTTTTCCTAAACGATTTGGGATTATCTTAGGTCCTTCTTCGGTATAATATGCGACCAGACTATTAGTTGTCCCTAAATCAATTCCTATAATCATAACTAATTCCCTACCTTTTTGTGCATTTGTTTGAGCATATATTGATAGATTAAATTATCGGGTTCAATCTGCGTAGCTTGTTCATATTTTTCTATCGCACGTACATGATCTCCTTCAAGCTCAAACATCAATCCTTCAAGGAAATAATACTCTAGGCATCCTGAATATGTACATGTTGAACAGTTTAACCCATTTTTCATCTTATTCAAATAATCTCTTACCTTTTCATAGTCTTCCATAAAATAAGCTAATTCTGCTAAATAGGCTAGTCTTATTTTGCGGCAAGAGGGTTCTTTAAGCCAAGCTTCTCTTCCCCCATATTCTTTCCTTAAAAAGGCTTCTAGTTCTTGTATGTACTTAACCATTTCTTTTTGTTTACCAAGTTTTTTAAGAGCATATAATAGATTAAATTGTATATTCTCTATATACTCATAATAACTTATATTATACTTTTTGATTGTCTTATAGGCTTTTTCATAATACTTAATGGCCTTTTTTACGTCTTCTTCTATCCATAGCATATAGTCGCCCATATGATAATATGGCTTATAATTATTAGAATACTTTTTAACTGCTTTCTTGTAATAACTTAATGCTTCATTAGGATTTGTAAAACAATAGATAAAACCAATGTTTAATAAATATTCCATTTCATCTAGTTCATCAATTTCATAAAGATTGGTATAGCATTTGATAGCTTTATCCCACTCTTGCATCCGTTCATATAATCCTGCTAAATCCTTTGTAGTAAACCTTGGATTTTTAGCTCGCTTATTGATTTCCTCATAAGCTTCTATTGCCTTTTGATATTGCCCTGTTGTTTTATAATAAGTTGCTAAATGTTTATAAGGAAGCAGATTCCCATCATTTTGGTGCTCAGCTGCTAATTGATAATATTTATAGGCCTCATCTAAATTACCAAGAATTTTATAGGCATAACCTATATTATTGTATGCATACATATCTGTTTCATCACATTTGATGGCTTCCTTAAAGGCTTCGATGGCCTTATCAAATTCATAACCATCCATATAAACAAGACCAAGTCCATTATAATAATAGCAATGTGGATAGAGGTCTACTTGACGCTTACCATACTGAACCGCAAGGTCATAATCTTCTTTATCAAATGTGTTATTATAACGCCTTTGATAAAGCTCCATAAGCTGATCATTGACATACTTATGCTCATTATCCGCCTCAATAACCTTTAGAAAATGGTCTTTGGCATCACTATCTTTATTCATCTTTGCATAGCATTTTCCAATTCTATAACAAGCACTAACATAATAATCCTCTTGGCTAAGAAGTTTTTGATAGCTGCCTATTGCTTCTGCATATTTGCCTAAATTATAAAGTATATCTGCTTTTAAAAGCAGGCTATCTTTATCATCCTTGAGTTTTAGTCTTTTTTCTATTGCTTGTAGCGCTTTATTGTAATCCTTGATCTCATAATAGCAAATCGCCACCTCATGAAACAAATCCGAGCAGTCCTCTATATCTCCTGGTTCTTCACAAATCTCATGATATAGTGCTTCAACTTGCTTAGCTGCTTCTCTTTTTTCCTCAATATTTTCTGAGGCTTGCATTGTTAGCCTAAGCTTTTGATACTTAAGCCCATTACTTTCTACATTTTCCTCCTCTGCACGTTTAAAAACACCTTTAGCCTCTTCAAACTGATCGTAGATTAAAAATACCTTTACTGCAAGTATATAAGGTTTTGAATAACTCGGATAAATTTCTATCGCATGATAATAATCATCAATAACCTCTTGTGCCATTCTCAAATGATAATAGGACTCTTGTCTATACACATAGGCTGGAAAGTACTTGTCATCTATACTTAGTACTTCATCACATACATCAATGCAACGTTTATGATCTTTCATCTTTAAAAGAGCAAAAGCTTTTGCTGATAGATAATTATTTAAATCTCTTCCTTTTCCCTCAGCCTTTATAGCAAGATCAACATATTTAATGCATTTTTCAAATTCTTCCTTATTATTATCTTTCTCCATCCCCAAATGGTAGAAACATTGTGACATAGCATAATAAGCATAGGATAGTCTTTTTATCTTTTTTTGATCTTGTGGGGTTGTCGCTTCTTTTACTTTAAGGATCTCTTCAAGCCATATCTTAATATGCGTATAAGCATTTTTATAATCATCCATCTTAATATAAATACGACTCATCAAATTGTAATAGTCATAATAAATTTCTTTTTCTTTGTCCTTATCTATGACCATATCTTTTATGAGCTTAATACATTCTTTATATAGATCATTTTGACAAAAGCACCATCCTAGATCTAGCTTAAGTTGTTTATTTGCTGGGTCGTTTTTTATTTCCTTTTGGTATCGTTCAATTAGTCCTTCATTTGCCTTTTGAAGTCTATCACTGGCGGATTTGTCGTAAGGATCGATTTCTAGAAGATTTAAATACTCTTCCTTGGCTTTTTTATAATCTCCTTGTTCGAGATAATAACAGGCTACTAAATACTTCGCTCCATAATGCTCTGGTTGTATTTCTAAAATCTTAAGGCACGCCTTATAGGCTTCTTCCAAATCTCCAGTATAAAAACTTGTGTGTGCTAAATAATAGCTTATATATAAATCATCATACTGTCTTTCCTGTAGCATTTGTGAGAGTCTATTAGCTTCCTCAAAGTTCTTGCTACTTGTATAAAAACGCATTTTTTCTACATCTAGATAAGGGTGATACAAACTCGCTTTCTCCACTATTGTTGTCAGTTCTGCAAGTAGTTCTTCTGCTTTATCGTAGTCACGGCTATCATTCATTTTTCTAATGGCTAAATACTTATCTATATACTCATCTACGTCTTGATTTATTTCTCCTTCAAATAAATCAAAATTCATCCACGCTTTATTTTCTGGATCTTCTGTTACATAGTCTATAAATGCAGGTGGAAAATGCTCATATAATTCTTCTTTTGAACTCTGCACATCAAAAGTCTTCAAAATACGCACCCATATTTCTTTTGGCAAGCGATAATGATCCATTAAAAAGGTAAGAAGAACATCTCTTGCCTCCATCCTTGTGTCAAAGTCATTGCAAACCTCTTCTTCAAAAATTTCTTTCCATGCCGCCTCATCTCTTCTTTGTGATACGTTGTTATAAATGGACTCTATTTTCCCTATCCACTTATGGATTGGCGTATCTAAAGCTTCTTCCCCTTCCTCATTTTCTTCTTCAGATAGCCTTAATGCTTCTTCGTAGGCCTGCCTTAATGCTTTAAAGCCTTCTGGATTATCTTCAGGATTTACATGTACTAATTTCTCTCTATAAGCTTGTTTAATCTTATTTTTATCTTTGGTCTCTAAAATATCTAAAATAGCAAACACTTTTTCCTTTTTCATTTCCCCATTCACATAGTTATCGTTTCCTAAGGATACGATTTTTTGTGTACTCCCTTCCTGATTGGATTATATATTCTTTATAATTCTTTATTACAATATTCTATAACAGTATTATCCTTTTTCATCATTATATAGCATTTTCCAATTTGATAACAAGTCTCTTGTCTACACATCCATCAATACAAAGCTTATAATGTTTTATTTCTAAAAGTCAATATACTTTTTCAATAATAGGATGAATACTCTCTATAAATTGATTTGCTAAAAATAATAATATTGAAACTTAAAACAGGATTTGAAGACGCTGGTTTTGTAACATATCATTACTACTGGAACAAATCTATTAGTGACAAATTTATTAAAGGCGAATCTATTGGATTGGCTTTATTAAACGTATCAGGATTTAAAAAAGGAAAAGATGGGTTAAATCGGATAGATATTGATGTTGAAGTAAAAAATCCTTCAGGAACAATTATAGTTGATGATAAGAACCTTTTAGGTGATTCTGGTAAAATAGTCCTCGAGAACAATGTTGCAAGATGTCCTATTGCTCCATTTTATACTCATTATGACGTCAGCCATCTGTCTTGGTTGACGTCATTTTTACTTTATAGTCTCTACTATAAATTCCTTTGAAAACCATATAAAAAAAATATAATGACAATACTTGACATAATGTTTTTGTGAAATATAATAAATATTTAAATTATTTTAAAAATAATTTTAAAAACACTATTAAAAGTCTGGAGATGAAATATGAAAAGAAAATCAATATTTTTAGCTGCATTACTCCTATTATTAAGTAACCCTATTTATGCAAGTGGAAACAATGTGGTATATGACCCTAGTAAGTCATCTGTTCAATCCACTATTCCTAATGTTACAAAGGAAATGTTTGACCCTACATTTTGGTGTTCAAAATTAGATGATGCAAATAGTATCATCATGGAGCAATCTGATATTGAAAAATATAATGCCCAAATGAGAGAACAATTACCTAATGTATTATTTGATTTAGAAAATCAACCTTTGTCTTGGAGTAAAGAAGACTTGTCTGCTATGTTAGAACCTTCTTTCCCAGATTATACAGTATATTTAGATGGTAACGAAGTTTCATCGACGTATTTTGATAATCTCAAAGCACAAATCAATCTTGAGGGTATCAAGGATACAAATCCTGTTTAATATGGATTTACAGTGAGACGTACCCATATGCGTACATACCCAACACATGATTTCTTAGTAGATTCTCCTGATGACAATCTTTATGATAACATCCAGGAAACTGCAATTAGTGCTGCTCAGCCATTACTCATCCTACATACTAGTGCAAATAACAGATGGTATTATGTGCGTATGTACAACTATACAGGATGGGTATCAGCTAATGATGTTGCTATAACTATGAATCGATCTATATGGCTTGATTACATGAATAGTCAAAACTTTTTAGTTGTTACAGGTTCTAAAATAAGACTGGGCTATAATCCATACTCTCCTGATCTTTCAGAACTTATGTTTGAAATGGGAACTAAGCTTCCACTTGTAACGACCAACGTTCCTACAGTAGTTGATAATCAGAATGTAACTGGCTGTTATGTCATTAAGTTACCTGTGCGTGATGCATCTGGAAAGCTAGATTTCAAACAAGCCCTTGTACCTATATCAGCTGACGTATCTGAAGGATATCTTCCATATACTAGAGAAAATATCATCAAACAAGCTTTTAAGGTTCAAGGTGAACGTTATGGATGGGGCGGATTATTTAATGGAATGGATTGCTCATCATTTATTCTTAATGTCTATGGCACCTTTGGTATTAAACTTCCTCGTAATACAAGCCAACAAGTAAAGATTGAAGGAAATAAAGTAGAGTTTTCAAATGCTCCTACTATTGAAAAGCGAGAAAGCCTATTAAGTTCGCTTAAACCTGGAGCAGCTATCTATAAACCTGGTCATGCTGTTATTTATCTTGGTAAACATAATGGCAAACACTATGTTATCCATGATGCTGCTGAATATGGTGATATCAATCGTCCAAATGCTGATGGTACCCTAAATGCTATTCCTTTACATACAGTTTCTGTATCTACCATAGACTGGAACCTACTTAGTGGAAAAAAATTCATCGAAACAGTGACTTTTGGCAATCAATACGAAGTTGCACCTAGTGGAAATTAATTATTAAAATGTTCATTCTATATATAATAATAAACTCCTAAACATATTAAATCTTTGTTTAGGAGTTTCTATTATTTTTGTAAACATTCGCTGAGCTTCTCGTAAAGTTCTGTATTTTCTCCTCTATCCCAATTTTGGTAAACTCCTTTAGATAAGGTTGCATTTAATGGTAAAGCATTTAAGCGATTTTCCTTAAAGATCTTATGTATTTGACCTGCAGATTCTTCACAAAGCATGCAGTTCCCTGGCTTATCAAAATATGCTCTCATCTTGTTATAGATCCCTTCAAAAGGTTCTTCATTAATATTTCCAAAAGAGATATTAAGAAATTCACAAGGCTGAACATCACCCTTTGCATTAATATAGAATCTATCTGTTCCCCCTGCTGTACAACCAAACATTGAGGGGTCTTCTTCTATGATCTGTGCATAAACAGGTGGATAGGTGGCATATTTCTTGTCTAAATTATAAAGATTTATCTTTTCTTTTGCATCCTCTATATCTTTTTCTGAAAAGAACACCTCTTCTTTATCAAGCCAAGCACCTGCTGGTTTTGGCTTAATAATTTGCACCATACAGGCCTCTTCTTTTCTTGCAATATTCATGATTTTTTCAAAGGTTCCATCACTAAAAGCCTCTTTGAGTAAGCATACGTTAAATGCAATCGGAATCCCTTCCTCTCGGCAAAGTTTTATTCCATTTTGCATATTTTCCCATGCATCTTCTCTTCCCATAAATTCATCAAACTGCTCTGGACTTGGACTATGTAAGGAAAACATAATACCTGTACAGTTAAGTCCTTTTAGTTTCTCCTTTGTGATTCCATAACCAGTTGAATTAATCCATATCTCACTTCTATGATCAATAACATCACAAACTGCTTTTAAACGATCATACAATAAAAATGGTTCTCCCCCTTCAATATTAAAAAAGGCAATGCCCATATCCTGCAGTTTTTTTACTGTATCAACAAGGAGCTGAATTGGTGTATCTTCTCCTCTATCAAGTCTTTGGTAACAGTGTTCACATTGATACATACAAGCACGTGTTATCGATACGAGTACTCCGCTGCAAGGCATCTTTTGATTGAATACCTTAAATTTATCACATGCTGTATAAAAAGCAGGTGTACCAAAGGAAGGAACATAGAGCTCAAGACGCATTCCATTTTTCATGGCCCAAAATTTATTTTGTTGTAACTTTGATAAAAACAACTTCATCCTTTTTAAAAAAGACGTAAACTCCTTAAATTTAAGTTCCCCTTTAAACACCAAAGGCAAATAATGAAAAAAAACTGATACTTTAACTTTTAAGTTCACCCAAAACTTCATAGAAACCCTTCTCTCTTATACCAATTTACTGTTTTATTAATTGCTTCTTCTAAGCTATAGTCACACTTAAATTTAAGCACTTTAGTAGCCTTCTGCACATTGTATTCAATGTTATCATAGAACATATTGACACGTCCCCGTGTCAGTATCGGCGGCTTTCCAACATTCAGAATAGTATAAACCATTTCAAGTAAAAAACCAATTGGATACACAAATAATTTACAAATAGTTTGCGGTTTGTTAAATTCAGCCGCCATGCAAAACAAGGAATAAATAGTATCCATTTTATCTGCTTTTTCTCTTCCAATAATAAAGGTATGTATCCCCTTAAGATTCTCTAGGTAAGCTAAGTAATATGCTTTTGCAAGATCCCTTGCATAGATCACATGGAATTTATTTTTATTACTTCCCATTATAAAAGGCAACTTCATCTTAGTTGTCTTCAAATACTCATAAAACCCTGTATGAAACTCTCTTTCTCCAAAAACCCATACTGGATCTAAAATAATAAGGTTCATATGATGTTTTTGTGCAAAAGAAATAGCTGCTTCTCTTGCCTCTTTTTTAGAATCTCTATAAAAATTCATGGCACATGGGAAAATACTATCCATAAAATAAGGATAATGAGAATTTAAAGCACTTTCTTCATTTTTTATGACAAAGTTATTTTCTTCTCCATACACTGAGCATGTTCCCGTAATAATAATTGTATTAATATTATTATAGAGGCATGCTTTCATCACATTTATGGTCCCCATCACATTATTTTCATAAAAATCTTTATAGCTCCCCCAGTCAGATGCCTTAGCAGCATTATGAATCACACAGTCAGCACCCTTAAATGCTTGTTTTAGCTTTGAAAGGTCACGTATATCTGCCTTATCTCTTGTAATACATTCAATCTCCTCATTGTTCTCTTTAAAATACGCTACAATATGACTTCCTATGAATCCTGTTCCGCCTGTAATATATACTTTACTCATAGCATTTTTCCTCTAAACTAGATTTGTGAATCCTATGCATCATATTTTTTAAATAATAAAAGGGAATTATGCCCGCCAAACCCATAAGAAGTGCTGATGGCATAATTAATATCTAAATTTATTGCCTTAGTAGGGACATTTAAGTTTTCAATCATATTATGTGATAATGTTCCATGAATCCTCTTATTTTTTATAGAAAGTACGGTAACAGCTGCTTCAAGTGCCCCGCTAGCCCCTATGCTATGCCCTAAAATACTTTTTGTTGCCCCAACATAAGGCATCTTAGGAAATAGTTTTTGAATAAGATTAGCTTCAATAGCGTCATTTTGAATGGTTCCTGTTCCATGTGTATTGATGTAATCAATAGGCAATTCATGTACTTTACTAAAGAGTGCTTCTATCTTTTCTCCTTGCGGATTCATTTGAATGATACTCCCTGCATCACAGTTTGCTTCATAATCTAAAATTTCTGCATAAATAGGAGCCTTACGCTTTAAGGCATGTGAAAGTTCTTCTAAAACTAAGATGCAGCTCGCACCCATATTAAATAGAAAACCACTTCTATCTTTTGAAAAGGGGATAGGCTTTCCATCTGGGGATGTTGTTAGTGTTGTAAGCATATCAAAGCCCCTCATAATAGCCCCTTCTTCATCGTCAAGGCATTCTGTTCCTCCTGCTAATGCAACATCTAACCGCCCATTTTTTATATTTAGAAAAGCCTCTCCAATAGCCATGCTGCCTGATGCACAAGCAGCATTTACTGTGTAATTTACACCCTGAATACCACATGCAATAGCTACCCATGCCGAAGCTGAATTGGGCATAAGTATTGGTATCACCATACGATTAAAACGCCCTTCTCCTGTAGTGTGTGCCTCATAAGAAGTAAAAGCTGTTTTTAGGCTACTCATGCCAATCCCAAGAATAACTCCTGCATCTCTATAGTCTGTAAGTTCTGAATCTAAAAGTGCAAGCTTTGCTGCCACTCGTGCAAACTTGGAGCTTTCGCCCATCATTGAATTTTCCTCTTCTAATACAACTTCTGGCTTGGGCACATAAAAACGCGATTTATAGTGGTAATTCTTTTCATACTCTTTAGGAATTGCCTTTATTATCATGTCTTGATTGATTATACTATCCCAAAAAGCTTCTTTGCCTATTCCTAAGGCTGTGACAGGTCCTATTCCCGTTACAACAACGCGTCGCATAAAGATTTCACCGCCTTTAAATAATCTTTTGGATCTTCAAATGCTCTTGCCCTTAGGTCAAAACTAGAAATATCTTTGCCATACAAAGTTTTTTGTTCCTTTGTGATTTCGCCTATTTTGTAGAAAGGAAGCTTAATCTCCTTAGGTGTTGTAAAAACTAACTCATATTCACCACATTCGCAAAATAATAAGAGTTCCTTTGGAAGCCTAAGCATTTTAGAGGCTATGCCTCCTGCCTTGTGATAAGGAAGATTATCTAGAGAAAAGCCTACTCCGCTCATTTGTGCTATTGTATTTACAGCTTGATATACCCCATCACTAGTATCCATGCATGCTGTAGCTACCTCTCTAATAGTCTGTGCTTCTTTATTTGGCAGTCTAAACTTAATTTTAGCAATATCTATGTGCATAAGCTTAGCTACTGCTCCTATATTGCCTCCACCAATGGCTCCTGTTATATAAATAGAATCACCTACCCTAGCCGTACTTCTTAGCAAGGGTTTTCTTGCTCTCCCTATTACGGATGTTGTGCATCGCCATGCTTTAGCCTTACCAAAATCTCCGCCTATAAAGACTGCCCCTGCTTCTTTTAATACTCCAGCAATCCCCTTATAAAACTGATCTAAATATTTTTTGCTGAACTGCTCATCAATACATAAGCTATGTGCATAAAATAAGGGTTCACCTCCGCTGGCATAGATATCTGTCAGTGCCCCTACAGCAATATTATGTCCTAAGAGAAAGGGATCTCTAGTGCAAAATAAATCTTCATCAGAAAACTCATCTGTGCTAAACAAGAGGTTGTGACCAGAAAAATCTAAATCCACGCCACTTAATATTTCACTGTCTGATTCAAATGCCTTATTGAGCTGATTTTTAGATCTTGGCATCTCTTTTATTAGTTCATTGATTGACTGTTCTTCATTCATTATTTTCCCTCACAGATTACTTCTAAATTATCAGCTCCGCTGATTGTACATGGAAGCTTTCCTCCCTCATCACCATCAAATTCAACTGCTGCATCTCCTTCTATGGTAATCTCATGAGCGTACTCTAAGGGAAGACTTTTGCCAGCATATAAAGTACAAATTGATTTAAGTGGATGATCTTTTATTATTAGCACATAAAACATTGGCTCATTTTCTTTTAACTCATTATTAATTTTTAAGCCTGAGGCAACATAATATGTCTTACCAACTGAAATATTATAGACATGACTAATATTTTCATTAGTGCGTTCTTTATTACTTGGGATTTCATTACTTAAGGTTTCTTTACTAAGTTTTTGCCTAACAAGCTTTACAGTAACAGGTCTATAAACACATAAGGTCTTCATTAAGGATAAAAAAGTGCCTAATTTATCACCCACATATTTTCTAATCCCACTATTCGCATAGCCTGCTAAGGTTGCACCAAGACCTATATTTGCACAACACGCAAAATATTTTACGTTATCCTTAAAAGCTATCTTTCCAATGCCAATAGATTTTACATTTCCTTTGATTAATGTATAAAGTGCCTTATCTATTTTCAGTGGGATATTATAGCTTTTACAAAAATCTGGACTTGTTCCTGTATAGATCACACCAAACTTTGCTTTGCTATTTCTCTTTCCATTTTGGTCATAAAAACCATTTAACACACGGTTAATAGTTCCATCACCACCGACGGCTACAATGACATCATAGTCCTTTTGATTGGCTTGTACAGATAAGGTATACGCATCATCTAAATCCTTTGTTATTGCATAATCATACCCAATATGATTTTGCGTCAGTATTTGATGGATAAGCCTAAACTCCTTTTGACTATACCCACCTTTTGAGCCAGGATTCATAATAAAATAATATTTCATACAGCCTCCCCTATATACTCTTCTTATATAGCCTTCTTATAGGATCTCTCTTATTACATTAGCTACATAGCAAACTTGCTCTTTAGTAAGTCCTGCTCCTGCAATCATACGTACTACCCCTTCATTTTTGGGGACTGATGGTTCTATAAACGGTGTTGTATAAATGCCTTGTTCAAATAGCTTTTTCGTAACTAGCAAAGTTGTATTTGCGCCACCAGTTCTTAGGGCATTAATCGGCGTAAGACTATCTATAAATAAGTTTGTTGCTTGGCATATTGTGTTTTTATAGTCCCCTAGAACGGCCTTAAGCTTTTCATAGTCTTTTTCTATTACATCTAACGCTGCTAATATTCCTCCTAAAGAAGCAGGTGTTATGGCTGTAGAATAAATTAAATGGGGGCAATAGTGTCTTAAAACTTCAATCGTCTTCTTATTTGCTGACACCATCCCTCCGCTATTTGCTAGTGCTTTGCCAAGAGATGCTGTATAAATGCCATCAAAATCTTTAATATGAAAATGTTCTAAAACACCTTTTCCATTTTCACCGATTACACCAATACCATGTGAATCATCCACAATCGACATGGCATTATACTTTTCACATAAGGCTAAAATTCTATCTAAAGGAGCGATACTTCCTTCAGTAGAAAACACGGACTCAGTAACCACGAAGATATTATTATAACTTTGACTTCTTTTTAAAACCTTTTCCAAATGATCCATATCATTATGCATGAATGGAATCACCTTACACCCTACGCTTTTTATTCCCTGCATCAAAGATGAATGGGCATAGCGATCGACTAAAATGACATCCTCATTTTCTACAAGCATTGAAAAGATACCATTATTGGCTTGATAACAAGAAGGAAAAATAATCGTCTCTTCTAAACCTACAAAATCTGAAAGCTTTTTCTCTACTTTCTCAAATAAATCTATGTACCCTGTAGCAATTGGTGTTCCGCACATGGATGTCCCATACACTTCTATAGCCTGAATAGCTGCACTTTTAATGCGGCTATCTTCTGCTAATCCAAGATAGTTATTAGACGCCAAATCAATATATTTATGCTTATTCGTTATTTGATAATAAGGGTTAAAACTAATCCCCTCAACTAAGCTTCTATCTAATAACTTCATACATGATTACCTCTTAATTTATCTAAAACATCCCTTACTGTTTGTACATCTTTAAAATCCTGTTCATCAATAGTTATATTAAATTCCTCTTCTAATTCACTAATAAGCATTAAAATATCCACTGAGTCAAATCCTAGGTCTAAAATAATATCTGTCCCCAGAGATATCGTAGCATTCTTTTTCATACATGACTTAATTGCTTTAATCACTCGTTCTTCCATCTTTTGTCCTCCTTTGCTTTTTATAGCTGATTCACTTAAGGTGAATCCACATAGTTTCGTCAATATTTAATAGGTAAATGTTTGAACTAGATTAAATTAATATGAGATAGATATTAATTTAAAGGCTATAATTACTAATACTACTACAATAAGAAGAGATATTTCGCGGCATCTTATTATCTTTTTTATAAAAACATACTCTAAAATAGTTTGTATTGTAAGTACCCAATTTATACCAATGTACCCCATCAACGCAATTACTTCTACAAAAGCTAACAATAATTCTGAAGGCTTACTATCAAATCCCTTAGCATATACCTCAATAAGTGGACCAAACGTTTCATTAGCTACACTAGGTGCCGTGAGAACAATCCCTACTACTTGACAACTAATACTTAAAATCATATACCATTTAGCTATTTTATTAAAACCATCGAGAGGGAAAGTATGCCCTTTTTTTAATAAGTACGATTGTGCTAAAATAATTAAGATGAAAAATATCAGCTCTGGTATTATTGCCATGGGCGTCTCAAAACGATGCGTTAATAATATAATTAGCCCCAAAATTAATTTTGGAATAAAAACTAGGATGCATACTAATATAAAACGCTCAATTATTTCATAGAAATTACCATGATCTCTTTTAATCATTATTCATTTCCTTTCCAAAACTCTTTCTAAGGCATTTTTGTATTTTTTCTTTTCATCTATGTACATAAGTAAGCAAAAAGGATTTTCCCTATGAAACCTATAACTATTAAGACACTTACAATAAGCAAAAAAGTGCGCCCATCTCTTGTTAACACCTTAAGAAGGCTAAACCCTAGTGCAAGGTGTAAGAAATAAGTTCCTGTAAATTTTTTAAGAATATCCATTAGAAATGCTGGAATCGCGAATATTGATAAAAGCAAATCAAGATTTTGACCAAATCTAAGAGCAAAATACGACAATAAAAACGTAACAAAGAGTAACACTATAATCGTTATAAAAATTACTAAAGTAATAAGCACAAACCAATTACCCATTTTACTTAGTGTATTTTCGTAGATGCCATTATCTTTTTTTAAGAAATACCAATGAAACAAAATTGCTTGCAATAAAAGCAATACACCGCTGATACATGTAGTCATACCTAATGAATAATTGTATTTATCTATTAAATAACCGATAAAATATGTACTTAGTCCAAATGTTAATAAATATATGGCTAAAAATACCTTAAAAGACCTAATTATTTCTTTAGAAACATGAAAAAACTTTTTCAATATCATTTCGCTTCCCCCTTATTAATTCCAGATTCCTTTACACTTTTTATTTCTAATTTTTGTTATACAATGATAACTTTTCTACTTTCTTTTTTGTTCTCATCTATTACCAAATACAGATTATACTTGCCACATCCACATGTCTAGCATTAAAGTAAAAGTCTTTAGTTTGAGACAAGGTATCATATACTGAAACTTGCCCTCTCTCATGCTCTTCATCACTTTTATATTATCTTATTCACATCTGTTGTAAATATTATCTTATTTTCATCATCAATAGGTTCCATAAAACCTAAACTATTTCACCCCACCTTATTTTCTTCACTATTTTCTAACGCTGCTTACTGTAATAGTAAAAAATTAACTGTCCTTTCCCTTCTTTCCATAACATCTTAATGAATACTTGGTATCGCACATAATAGCACACCGGTTACAGTTTGTGCATTGTGAAATGTAGTATGGATTTTCCTTAAGTTTTAATAGGAAGTCTTCTTCGCAAATAAATGGTCTACATAAACTAATAAAATCCATCCCACAACGATTAATCTCTTCCCCTTTCCTAAAACCGCCCACTGCAATAATAGGAATGTTTGTGTACCTTTTAGCAAGTTTTGCATATTTAAGATTATACATAGGTGTATACTTTTTAATCTTAAATACTTCTAAAGGTAAACTAAGAATTATCCCCAAAGTACTTTTATTTCTATAGATAGGATTATAGTTAAGCACTTCTTTTATAGGGATTTTGCCACGAAAAATATTAAGGGCTACATCCATGGTTCCATAACTTACTTCAATAGCATCAACCTTAGCTCTATCTAAAAAACGAATTAAATCTATAAACTGATTTTCTGTATACTTTTCAATGTCTACACCCCAGCTTACTTTTACCCATACAGGAAAATCATTGCATTTTTCCCTAATCCTTTGGATGATTCTTTCAAGAAATAATGTTCCTTCTCCATACTCATCTTTTCTATTATTGATTGAAGGGAGTAAAAATTGATGAATGAGGTATCCATGGGCTGCGTGAAGTTGCACTCCATCAAACCCAGCAAGCTTTGCATATAAGGCTGCATTAGAAAACTCCCCTATGATTTCATTAATCTCATCTATTGTTAAGGTGTGTGGCTGTGTATTAAAATAACCTGATTTTTTGCTTGATACACCAATCACTTCATAGCCCGTATTCCATGTTTGTCTTCCTGTATGAGCAAGCTGAGCTATAATTTTTGAGCCATACTGATGCACACTATCTGTAATCTCCTTATAGGCTTGTACTTTTCTTATTTCATCCATGCCTGCTTGCCCTATTTGCATAGCACGTCCCTTGTTTGATATGTACATAAACCCTGTGATGAGCGTTTTTACTTCATTTTTGGCAAGTCTTTCATAAAGCTTTTTATAGGTCTTTGTTGGATAACCCTCTTGATCTGCCATTCCCTCAAAGGTTGCTGATCGAATAATTTCCATCCGGCACCTCCTTTGGCATTTCTTTATCTATCTTATGTAAGCCAAACAAGAATCCTATAAATATATAAGTTATTAAATAGAGTATTAATCCGAGTCTTGAGTCATAGAGTGCAATCAAAGCTGCCTGCCCACAAGCACAAGCCCTAAAATTGGTTACCAGTGAATAATAGGTTTTATTTCCAACAGGGTCCCTATAATATAAAACACCTGTCCATACCTGCAAAAAAAGGGTCAGAAATGCTAAAATCCAAAAAGCAACATCTGTCCCTGTAGTAAATGATCCAATGCTATATAATGTCCCAAAAGCTGCTGCTGGCAAAATTGATATCCCTAAGCCAATCCATTTTCCAACTGTTATTCCATATTTGACTACAATCGTTTTCTTTCCTGCCTTCTTGTCTCCCTCATAATCTTTAAAATATGTGTAGTAGGTCATCACACTATTAATGAGACAGATTAGAAATAATATAGCTAAGAAGTCTTTAGAATATAAATACAGCCCGCTTCCTCCAGAGGCTAAATACCCATAAACTGTGCAGTTACTTATCATCACCCCAAAAACAATATTACCGAGTACGCCATAGCCTTTAGCATACTCATAGACGACATTTAAAAGAACACCTAAAACAAGTGGAACAATGGCTATAGGCTGCAAGTAAAAATAAGTTATAATACCTACCCCTATTAAAAGTAAAGTTGAGACTAAAAGAGCTACCCTTGCATTTAATTCTCCTGTCACCATAAGTCTATTAGGTGCATTGATTCTATCTTCCTTAAGTCCTAAGTAGTCATTAAATATTTGATTAATTCCCCAACTGAAGAATAGTAATATCAAAACAATTATTTTCTTTTGGAATTCCAAACGCTCATGCATTAAAGGCATATTGGTTTTAGTTATATACTCATAAAATGCTACACCAACCCACCCTGCTATCCCTGTCACAAAAGCATAATAGAGCCTCATGGATTTAATATAGGCCTTAATAAATTTTAACATCTAAGCGTCACCTTCTTTTATTTTCATTCATGGATATACTGCTTTATATTTAGTCTAATAATTCTTTAAGATACCTTGTGATATAGTCATATTCTGATGAAGAACAAATCTTCCTATTATCTTTAGGTCCCATAAAACGCAACCTAATGAGTCAGTCCCGAAAGCAAAAAATTTTACTAATAACCCTTTTAAAGCAATTAAGACAACTTTTCTGCTCTTTCAATGACATATCGCCACTTATAGTGTAATATTACACTTTAAGTGGCGATATGTCAATAGCTTACTTTATATTATTGTCTCTATTAACTATTATTAACTGACTTTCTAAAATGTTTTTTGATCAAAAAATTTTCTAATGCGATATAGTATATGTCATCACAGTGCTCATAAAGGTAAATTTATTCACTTTTCTGTTCTTCCAGCAGCTCATTCAAACGTCTTGTAATGTAATCATATTCTGATGAAGAACAAATTTTCCTGTTATTTTTGTCCAAAATCCTATACCATCTGCTTATAATGTTTTGCTGTATCCTGTATTCCTCTTCTTTTAACACATCTTGCCACCATATAATTCCTCCTAAGGTTTTTTCATATTCTATATGGCTTTTATCAAAAGCAAGAGACTGAATAATAGATTCCATCTCTCCTCCAAAGAGAGAATTTAAAATCTGACTATTAGCAAAAATCATGCACACTGCAACTGCACAGGTCCATCCCATACTAATACGTCCTTTTTCTACCTCTATCAATGTCTTTTTAGATATACCTAACATTTCTGCCATCTTATCCTGAGTGAAGTTACTTTCTGTTCTAATGAGCTTTATTTTTTTATCCATAATGTCAGTAAATTCTTTTCTATTCATTTTATCACTCCTTATTACTCATAGTGTAATCTTACACTTTAAGTGTGCAATATGTCAATAACTTGCTTTATTTTCATTCTTTCTTACTTTTTTCAAAAGAACATGTGAACCACAAATGAAAATGTCCCATTTATTCCAATTTCCTTGTTGACAACGAGCCTCTAGCCCTTAGGAAACCCAAATTATGCTCATATGGCAAGAAACCTTGTAAGTACAGCCATATGGCAT
>JAEYPM010000008.1 GCA_023410675.1 Bacillota bacterium
GTTTCATACACCTTCATAATAACTACCTCCTTAAAAGTTTGGATGAACAGAACAATGTCCTTTATATATTATTTCTATACTCTATATGCCATTTCCTTCTTTAATTGTTAAAAATATATATTCAAAAATTTTTAAAAATATATCAAATTCAAATCAATTATATCAAATATTAATGATCATGTACATAACGATAATGTCCTTAATCAGAGCTAAGCTTTCTCTTGTAGCGTACCATAACCTAACATTCATCTCATTTTTATAGACTAAATTTTCATTTTCAAGCCCGAATGCGTGGGCTATCAAATTAGTTCTTAATGAGTGATAATCACTTGTTACAATAAGTACTCTTTCATCTAATGCATCCAGATTTCTTAATATTTCTTTGCTAAATTTAATATTTTCTTGCGTAGATGTTGCATACTCTTCCTTAATAATGTGAGATTCACTAACTCCTTCTTTAAGCAGATATCGTTTCATGGCTTCTGCTTCGGTAATCAGTTCATCTTCCCCTTGCCCTCCAGAAACAATCATTATTACATCCTTATCATGATAATGATAATATTTTAAGGCCTCATCAAGTCTTCCTTTTAATCTTTGTGAAACCTGATCACCATCTAGTCCTGCCCCCAAAATAATCATGTAACGATACTCCCCAACTTCTTTATATGCTGGAAGACTATTGCAATGAATGGCTATGATTACTTGAATCCCGATAAAAATAATACTCATGCTTCCTAATGCCGTATAATAGAGAAGTGTAATCATCTTAAGGAGTTTACTATCATTTCTGTGTGAAAATCTTCTTAAACATATAGCAATAACTATACTACTTATTGCAAATAAAATAATTCCTCTCATTTTTGGTCTCCTTAATATATCCTATATTCCCTTACCTATATTGATTTCTATACTGCAGTGGAGAGCATAAAAATTGTTTTTTAAACATCCTATTAAAATGAGCTAAATCTGAAACGCCCACTCTTTCACATATTTCAGAAACTGGTATCCCTGTATCTCTTAACATCATAGAAGCTAAATTAAGTCTTAACTTGTTTAAATAGTTAATAATGGTATCGCCAACTTCTAAGCCAAACCTTTTCGTCAGTGTCGTTCTGTTTATATTAAATTCCTTTACAATATTAGGGATCGTAATCTTTTCTTTATAGTGCATATACAGATATAATATGATTTGCTCTATCTCCTTGGAAAACATAACTGGTGCTATGTCATTTGAAGTATTAAGTAGTCTTTTTTGCTCTAGAAAAAACAAAACCTCTATCAAAAATGATCTAGTGCGGCATGGCCAATAACCGTCGGGTTGTACTTCTAACTGATGCTGGATGGAACTAAACAAAGTCTCTAATCGTTTAGCATCTAATAATCCAATATTAAGTCTTCCATAGTAGTGATCAGTTCGTTCAAAAAAACATCTAAGCCAATGCCTATCCCTTTCATCACTTATGGAAAAATCCTTACATCCATAGCGAAGATTTTCAAACGTAAATCGTACATTAATAAACCATGGATCAAAGTACAATATTTTTGCACGAATAGGCTGTTCAGATAGGATTTTTGGTATTTCATTTTCATTAAAACAAAATATTGAAGGTGCTAAGAAAATTTCTCTTCGCCCTGCAAATTCAAGAGTCCCTGCCCCTTCTTCTACAAAAAACAGACAATATCTTTTGGTTTTGTACTCTTTATCATTTACTGTCTTATTTACACTTAAATATATAGGCAATGGATTATCTTTATATTTATCTTCACCGTATGTAAACATCACATGCTCTCCTTTCGTTTTTAGACAATCAACTAAAATACTCATAAGTGTAAGTCTCTTAGTACTATTAAAAATATTATATCATACCACCTTAAAATTTTAACAACTTATATAATACTTAAATAAAGAATCTATATTATCTAAGTGATTGTCTCTATCTATTGACAATAATCTAAAAATCACTGATTATCTACAATGGTCTATAAAACTCCTCTGATCTATAATGAGCTTGTAAAATTAAATTAATTAACAGGAGGTTTTATATGATTAATAAAGTTGTTTCAATTACTCTAATGTTTTGCATGTTTCTTTGCATGACAACTATTGCCTTGGCGGCTCCTTCTTCTGATCTACTAAAAGATGTTACACACTTAAATCATTCTACATTAAGGATAGCTGGCAAAAAAGTTGTCTATTTTGATCCTATTCAAATTGTTGGTGAGCCTAAAGATGCAGATATTATTTTTATTACCCACTCACATGATGATCACTTTTCTCCAGATGAGATTAAAAAGCTCCTAAAACCAAATACAACCCTAGTTGTTCCTCATGATGTTGTTGCTTTAGCAAAAAAAGCTGGATTTAAAAATATTGTTAAAGTATATCCAAACAAAAAATATACTGTGCAAGGTATTTCATTTGAGACTGTTTACTCTTACAATATTGGAAAAAAATTTCATAGTAAGAATAATAACTGGGTTGGTTATATCACTACTATGAACAATATTAAATATTACATTGCTGGTGATACTGATTTAATTCCTGAAATGGAAAAGATTAAAGCAGATGTTGCCTTCCTTCCTATAGGAGGAACTTATACAATGAATGCTAGTGAAGCTGCAAAAGCTACAAGCATCATCAAGCCTAAAGTTGTCGTTCCTATTCATTTTGGCTCTATTGTAGGTAAAACAGAAGATGCAAGAGAATTTATAGCTGGGCTTGATCCATCTACCCAATGCGAAGTGCTTTTAGATTTATTAAATGGTGTTGAGCATTTTAACCACTCTACTTTAAAGATGACAAAAGGACCTATTATTTACTTTGATCCTATTCAGATTGAAACTGAACCTAAAGATGCAGATTTAGTGTTTATTACGCACATGCATGATGATCATTTTTCAATGGAAAACATAAAAAAAGTTGCAAAGGATAGTACTCAGTTTATCGCTCCATCTGACGTAGCACAAATATTAAAAGATGAAGGTATCACAAACATTATACAGGTAGTTCCAAATAACAAATATGACCTAGAAGGCGTAACCTTTACAGCTGTACCTGCTTATAATATTGGCAAAGAATTTCATCAAAAGGAAAAAAATTGGGTAGGCTATATTGTCAATTATCACAATACTTCTTATTATATAGCTGGCGATACTGATGTAATCCCTGAAATGAAAAACTTCAATGTAGATATCGCTTTTCTTCCTGTAGGTGGTACTTATACAATGAATGCTAGTGAAGCAGCAGAAGCAGCTAATCTAATAAAACCTTTAGTAGCAGTTCCTATACATTTTGGCTCTATTGTAGGAACAACTCAGGATGCAAATGATTTCATCTCTATACTAGACAAATCAATCATGAGTAAAATTATGCTTACTAATGCTCTTAAATGAGTTGATTCTTCCCCATTATCATACTCATATTATTGTATAATCCAATTATCCTTTATAGGGTAATTGGATTAACTTTTCTTTTCTAGCAAATTAGGCTTCCTCATAGCAAATAACGGGTGTTCCCTCTTCAATATTCTCGAAAATTTTTTTTGCCATATGTAAGGATACATTAACACACCCATGGGTTCCATTGGTCTTATAGATATTTCCTCCATAAGAATATCTCCAGCTTGCATCGTGTATCCCTATGTTCCCATTAAAAGGCATCCAATAAGTTACTTCAGACTCGTAATCAGCACCTCGCAAAGTGGAACCCTTTTGTTTATAATTAATCATGTAGACCCCGAGCTTAGTAGAATTCCCTCTATTAGGATTTCCTGTTACTACAGACCCTTGAACGATAATGTTTCCTTCTTTATAGAACCACAAATACTGCCTTGTTATATTTATTTCTACATAGGTCTTACCTATGTCATTTTCATCTCTAGATAATGCTTTTTGAGTATAGATTGGCTCTTTTTCAATCCCCTTTCCATTCTTGATATTTTCTATTAATGCCTTTGTTTCGTAAGCACAATTAATCTTCCATCCATAAAATCCGCCTTTAACTTCTACTACTTTACCTATAGAAGACTTAAAACTTCTTACCGTGCCAACAGTATCATATTTATTGCTTAGCTCCTGTACATACTGCTTAACTGCTTTATTATCAATTACTACTTCTAAGTCTTCATCAACGCTAAGCCACTTATTGATTATATCTTTATCTAACACTTCCCTTTTGCTCCCAAATGTATAAACGATTTTAGCAGAAATAATCTTATTAAGTTCATTGAATGCTTGACACACTTTATCTGAGCCTAGAATATATTTGGGATTAATATAGCAATTATTTTCATTTAAATCTAATTTGAGTTCTCCATTTAAGATAGATCTTGCTATAGCTTCACTAAGCTTATCAATAGCTATCTTATTGCCATATACTTCTTTAATAACTTCATAGGTATCCTTTGAATACCTAAAGCTTACATTTTGCGGCTCAATAATTTCTTTATTTAAACATCTTAATTTATGTATTTTATCCTTCAGGCTATCTTTATCATAGTAATATAAGTCACTGACATTATAGCTTTGTTTGTTAAACAATGAAAAAATCCATTTAAAAGATTTTTGTATCTTATAAACTTTAAAAATACTATTTTTTTCATTATAGTGCATTTGTATATCTCGTCCAGATATTTCTTCTATCTCTCCATCTCTTTCAATTAACTTCAGTTTATAATTTTTAGCATAATCTCTCATCATTTTCTCTGCTTCACGATGTGATTTTAATGAAACATCCACTCCATTTATTACTGTATTAAAAAAGAAGTGATTAACAAAATATATAGAAACACTTAAATATAAGAGTACTATACAAGCTACTCCAATCATTATATTCTCTCTTATACGTCTTTTAAGAAACTTTCGTCTATTCATTCCTATCATATTACCCTATACCTTCCACATAAAATAAATCTTAATTAAATCTATAATATGCTTGTATCCTTATTAATAAAACTAATTAAAAGCACTACTCATAGAAATTTTACAATAAAAAATATCACCTATTCATTTTGAATCAGGTGATATTTTAATTTTAATGTAGCGGTACACAGATTTCACAGTAATGATTATTCACCATTTGAACATTATACCTTTCAATAATTGGTCTTTGCTCATCAAACTGCTCTCCTTGAGCCGATAATTCTGAAAAAATAGTCATCCATGCTTTCTGAACCGCTTCTGCTGTATGGTCAATTTTAAAAACAGCATACTTTCCCCCAGAAATACTTCCTATAGTAACATCCATTGCCATAAAATCATCTGCAACAACAATACAGGCATCATAGCGGCAGTTTTCTAGTTTAGTCGTTTCAGGATTATCCCGAGCAATACCAAAGATGATTGTTTCATCCCTTAATAACTGATTTTCCTTTGCCCATTTTTTTAATGCTTCCATTGTTTGACCATTACTTATTCCATAAGGACCTGTATGTCTTATGTAAGCAATGCGGTGTGCTGGCATTTTTTCAATGATAAAATCCATAATTCTTTCCTCCTATAATAGTGAAATACCTTTCACTATTAGGTTACTATGCTTTAAAATGGAAAGCAAAATATCTTTTATAATTGTTTAAATTGCACAATACTTCACCCTATTTACTAGTGTTTTATATAAATGCCTATTCTTCCTTATATGTTCATTTCTAGAATGAGATTACCGTTGGAGGCTGCCCTGAAAAATCAGCTATCATCGCCTCACCATGTTCAATGTAAAACACTTCAAAGATAGGATTTTCTGCTGACTTATACAAACCTTTTACAGCTACATTCCTATCAAGAACTTTTTGTTTTGTCAGAAGGTCTTTTATAAAGATGACTTCTCCTGATAATCTTACCGAAATCATCTCCTTTGATGTAGATGTAAATTCAGCATATGGATTTTCCTGAAGTTGTTTGTATACATTCTTAATATTTGCTGTTACAAAATAAAATTTTTTATCCTCTTCCATGATAAATCCCCAAGGTCTTACTCTTGGTTTGCCATTCTCAATTGTTGCAAATGCTCCCGTAACATTCTGTTTTAAAAAATTAATGACTCTCTCCATTTTATTTAGTTCTCCTTAATCTAATTTGATAAATCACGCGTAACTTAGTATAATCATATACAAGGAACTATTTTAAAACAAGTACTATTATTTTTTGTACATAGTACAGAAAAACGTACTGAAAGGAAAGAACTATATGGCTTTTAGAGAAGATTTATATAAAATAAAATGTCCTGTTGGCCTCACTCAAAATGTTATGCAAGGCAAATGGAAACTTGTTCTGCTCTACATATTAAAAGATGGAACAAAACGTTTTAACGAACTTCAACGCCTAATGCCAGACATCAGGCAGGGTTATCTGACTCAGCAGCTGCGTGAGCTTGAACAGGACGGTCTTGTACACCGTGAAGTTTATAAGGTCGTTCCGCCAAAGGTTGAATACTCCCTTACGGATATGGGAATGAAGTTCCTGCCTATCATTGATAAAATGTATATGTGGGGCATGGAATACTTGCAGTTTATTAGGCAGTAACTTAAAAAATTGTTTTTTATACAATAGCAGTCTGCCTTACTCAAATCACTCTTTTCAAGTTTAAATGCAAATGGATGTTTAAATGACTAAGGAGTTACTAAACAACTTAGCCGCATAATTCGTTACTTGATTGATATCAAATTCATTATCCGATGGATTGATTATCTTTCCTGTGATAATAAAAGAATATAGCATGCCAAAATAAGATCTTGCAGTAAGTTTTGGATCTGGGCACTCTATAATTCCTTTTTCTGTTAGGATTTTAAGATAGTTTGAAAACATTTCTGCAACCTTATTAATCCCACGGTCATACATAATTTCCCCAAGCTGAGGGAATCTGGCACATTCAGCGATCACTATTCTTATAAGATTAAGTCTGCCTTCATCTTCAAATAGCTCCATAAACTTTTTCCCTATCTTTACAAGGACTTCTTCTAAATTTTCATTTGCATATTCTATCACAAGATGATCTAAATCATTCATTATACCTGGATCCTGAAAAATAGCAGAAAAAAGTTCTTCTTTACTACTGAAATATTGATATAACACAGCCTTTGTAAAACCACATTCAGATGCAATTTGCTCCATAGATGTAGCACTATATCCATTTAACCTAAAAATAGATAGAGCAATCTGCAAAATCTCATTTCTTTTTTTGCTATACTCAGGTCTATAGTTCTCTAACTCAGGAATATTCAAACTCTCAAAAAGTTCTTTTTTACCTTTAAAGTTCGTATAAATTGTTCCTACAGCTACCCCTGCTTCCTTTGCTATCTCTGCTATCTTTGCCTCTTTGTATCCTTTCTGGGAAAATATCTCTTTTGCAGCTTTTTTGATATTACTTATATGATATGTGCCCATCTGTACTCATCCTTCATTTTAATTAATCGTTGGCTTATCTCTTTCTATTTTAATATGCTCCCCAATAAATTGCCATACCCACTGAAGACTTAGGCTCTTAAGCTATATAATCTACGTCCTTCTTGTTCCATATTTTCAGAGGCTTTAAAGTTTCTTTGATTTACAGCTCCACAAGAATGGCATACTCTCGCATCTTTTGTGTCAATAAAAAAAGTTGTAGTTAACATTTTAGTTGTATAAAATTAACAACTAAAATGTTATACCAAGATTAATAATATAAATTACATCAATAAATTCTATTTATTTAGATTATTTTCTGTATTAATATATCTATATCAATTAATACAGAGGAGGATTTTTCATGAAACGATTTTATAGGCTTATATTAGTTTGCCTGATAGTTTTTTCATTAAACTGTCAAATATTTTCTGCAGCACCTAAAGATAAGGGTGACAATCGTTATCTAAGTATTATTTCAGATGATGTACGTATTACAAGAGATGTTGCTTATTGCCAGCCCAAAAGTAATGCATTATTAAGTGATAATAATTTGTTAGACATCTATGAACCTAGTAAAGACAAAGAAAAAAATAGAATGGCTATTGTTTTACTACATGGTGGTGGACTTTCTGAAGGACATAAAAATGAATTTGCTGAGTTTTGCACAGAACTTGCTAAAAGAGGTTTTGTCGTATTTTCTATGAATTATAGAATTAAAGCAAATCCAGGAGAAGATTATGTAAAAGCAATCTCTGATGGTGCAGAAGATGTGGAAGATGCTATCAATTGGATAAAAGAAAATAGCAATAAATATGGAGTAGATAAAGATCGTATTGCTATGGGTGGTGGTTCTTCTGGTGGTACAGTTGTACTTAAAGCTGCTTATGGCACCAGTACAAAGACGCCTGGCAGTGGCAGCTTTGCACTTCTTGATTTATATGGTCCTGTAGACTTTATTAAAGACAGTGCAGCATTTGGTAAAGACTCAATTCCTGCACTCATCATCCATGGCGTGCAAGACCCAGTTGTGCCTATTGATGGCAGTAAAGAACTCGTGAATATGTTAAATGCTTCTGGAATCTATAATGAATTCTTACCTCTTGAAAAGTCTGGTCACGGTATTACTAAAGAATATATGGATGATGCTGTACTTAATATATCAAGATTTCTATATAAAGTATCAAATGATTCTCTTTCTCCTTACTATAAATCAGACCAGGATGTCTATACAGTAGTTCCTGGAGAAAGTGTTTCAATAAAACTTACCAAACAAGAGGGTGTAGAAGTTAAAGATGTGAATATAATTGTACCATCTGAGTGGAAAGTAAAAGAAACAGACGAAAGAAAGTCAAAAGACAAAGCTAAAGGTAATTCAAAAGACAAAGATTTAGATGACTTAGAGTATGTTATTGAAGTTCCTGAGAAATTTGAGCAATCAAATCACTTAGTTGTTGTCGAATCAGAACTTCAAGATAATACTACAAATAAAACAGTGTTTATAGTTAAAGTAAAGCATCCTTTTGATGTTACCTTTAAACCTGCTTATAATGATAGAACTCAAAAAGTGGAGATCCTAGCAGAAGTTAAAAATCCTTCTAAAACTTTAACACAAAGTGGTACAATTACAATCAAATCTGTTGACAATAAAGAAACTGAAAAATTAGAAGTTAAATCCCTTAAACCTATGCAGTCAACAACCTTCACTTTGCCAGAAAAGATGGCAGGCCTTCAAGAAATTAAACTCACGACTAAAAGTGGCTACAAATCTGAGTATGAAAACATTTTACCACTTGTTGCGGTTCCACAAGCAAAGACCATACCAAATATTGATGGTGTATTAGATGATTGGAAGGATGCTGCTTCTTTTGAACTCGATAAGTCTTATCAAGTTGAACTCATTCATGATTGGAAAGGCAAAAAAGATCTTAGTGCAAAAGGATATATGAAATGGGATAATGAAAACCTATATTTAGCTTTAGAAGTAGCTGATGATATCTTCCAAGATTCAACATATGGTGGACTTTGGAATGGCGATAGCATCATTCTTCATACAGATCCCGCAAGAGGCGAAGGACCTGTAAGTAAAGGTATGAATATATATGAAATAGGCCTCTTACAGTCAGGTGATGTTACTACCAGCCATTGGCTTACTCCAAATGGTTTAGATTTTGAAGATAAAATAAATAATATCGTTATTAAACGTGAAGGAACAAAATTCATTTATGAAATGGCTATACCTTGGGAAAAAGCACTTGATACAGGAAGAGTATTAACTATTGGCTCACATCTTGGTATTGGCATGGCTATTAATGATAATGACGGAACAATTAACAGAGGTTGGATTGGTTTAGGACGAGGCGTCAATTATACAAATGACCCTGCCCTTTATGCAGATATGTTCCTAACAAAATAATAAAATATGTTAGTTCTATAGAATTCACACTATAGCACATCAAAATAACCCTATTAATTTATTAAAGAGAAACAACATTGAGGTAATAGATAAACATTATTACCCTGTTGTTTCTCTTTCTTTATAGTCAATTCTATAGAAAAACAACTCAATCAACTCACTTATTCAGCCATTTAATGTTGTTTCTTAGGATGAATTCACAGTGCATAATTTAAATTCTTAAATGTGAATTCTATATGGAGAAACAACTCGAATATTTCACTTATTCAGCCACCTAAATGTTGTTTCTTAGAATGAATTCACATAGTATAAATGAATATCTAAAATGTGAATTCTATATGTAGAAACAACTCGGATATTTCACTTATTCAGCCACCTAGAAGTTGTTTCTTAGAATGAATTCACATAGTATAAATGAATATCTAAAATGTGAATTCTATATGTACTTAAATTTAGCTTGGTCTATAAAAGCAATACAATAAATATGCTAAACAAAATAAATCCTAAAAAGTTGTATTGATAAAACCGCTTGGTGTAACTTCTTGCAGGATATCTTTTTATGTAAAGTTTATAGGAAATCAAATTAGCCATTGAAGCAATCATAGTTCCCATGCCTCCTACACTAACCCCTAATAGTAGTGCATCATAATGCTCTGTAAAAGTACTTACCAAAACCACACAAGGTACATTGCTTATAACTTGTGAAAGGAGTCCAGATACTAAGAATACCATTTCCTTTGAGTTTAATAGCACTTTAATACTTTCTCTAAAGTAAGATATATCTTGTATATGGTCAATAATAATAAAAAAGCATATAAACGTTCCTAAAAGATAATAATCTGCTTTTAGTAGCAGCTTTTTCTCAACAAATAAGACTGATGCCAGAACTAAAACTGTAGTAATATAATAATTCAGAAAACCTAAAATTGAAGCTAAAACTATAACAAAAAGTACAGAAAAATAAATCAGTTTCTTTTTATGATTAATAAATATTGTAACTTTTTCATAGGCTATCCTCTCGTTAGATGATCGTAAGTTTAATGCTAAAGTAAAACATATACCAAGAAAAACAAATAAAAAAGTTATTTTGATAAACGCCCATAAGTTTATATCATAGACTGTAAAAAGAAAAAGATTTTGTGGATTTCCAAAAGGCGTCAAGCTACTTCCTATATTTGCCGCAATAGTTTGTAAAACAACTATTCGCATAGGGTCAATTTTGGCTTTATTACTTATTGCAAAAGTAATAGGTACCATTGCCAAAAGTGCTACATCATTTGTAATAAACATGGCACAGACTGCTGTAGTTAAAATCATAAAAAATCCTATCTGTCTTTGACTTCTAGCTTTTGCTAGAATGGATGTTGCAATAAATTCAAGAAGATGATATTCTTCAAAAGCTAATGCAATAAGCATTAGGCAATACAGTAACAATACTACCTTCCAATCAATGGCTGCAAAAGAAATCGGCATAAATAAAGACATCACAGCGGCCAAAGAAAATGAAATGAAAAAAACTATCTCATCTTTTAATCTTAAGTGCTTAATAATATTTTTAATCATAATACTCCTTACTATTTATAGAATTCACATATTAGAAATTAAATATTTATTTTACTGAATCATATTAAAATTCCTAGTAAATTATATATCCTAATAAAG
>JAEYPM010000016.1 GCA_023410675.1 Bacillota bacterium
GTGCCTTGAATTGTTGTTCTCCAGGTTCAAATGACACAATACGCTTATATTTGTTATTTGAAGCCTTGATAAAATTACAAATTGTATCTCCTTCCCATGCACCTAAATCAATAAAAAACTCATCATCCCTAAGTTCAATAATACTATTGTCAAAATATTGGAGTACATAAGGATTATAGATGTTCTCAATATAGCTATAATCCCCTGTATTTCTAAAGTTCACTATATTATTTAATACATCTTTTGATTCTTGGTCTGCTAACAGTTCTTCTAACTTATTCATATTATATTTAAAATCCACTTTGTTTATCTTAGCCCATTCTTTTGCCATCCATATCCTTCCTTGATGCATTACTTCATCATTATACTCTGCTATATGCCTCGGACAAATTGTATAATAATTTTTTTCACATAGTTTTTTGAGCTGATTTTCTATTTCCGTATAATAAGTACTAGCAATAACAAAAATACAGTTAGGATAATCTCTTTTTGCTGCTTCATAGCCTAATACTTCTAGTCCATAAATACTGTCTCCATATTTTTGTCTATCGTTATCACAAAAAGCAATTAGTTTATTTACTACTCCTTTATCTTTTAGCATACGGTAAACCATTTTCCCGTAAGAACCTGCACCAAAAATGATAATTTTATTTTCCCCTTGTTTAATATACTCTACTATACGATCAAATTCTTTTTTTTCACATGAATTCATTATTTCCCTCCTATTTACTCCATAAATTACTTAAGATAATACTACATATGTGCTCTTGCTCATCTAAAGTTAATTCCCCATACAACGGCAAGCATAATATTGTTTTACTAATCTGTTCAGCTTTCCAACATTTATTAGAACCTTTCTTATTTAAATAAGTCAATGAGTCTAAAGGTGGATAGAAATATCTTCTGGCATAGATATCCCCTTTTTCAAGTTCTATTTTTACTTTTAGAAGTTGTTCTTCATTTGGAAAAATAATAGGAAAGTAAGAGTAATTATAAGTATTATGAGTGTTATACTCCTTCACACCTAATATTTTACATTTAGATAAAGTCTCAAAATATCTATTCCATATTATCTTTCTTTTCTCAATGATATTTGATATATCATCTAATAAACACAATCCCATAGCTGCTTCAAATTCATTCATTTTGCAATTGATGCCTAGTTGAGTAATTACTTCAGGCCCTTCAATTCCAAAGTTAATTAGCCTCTTTGCCTTTTCATATACTTCTTTATCTTTAAAAACAATTGCTCCACCCTCAATAGTATGAAATAACTTTGTCGCATGAAAACTAATTACGGAAGCATCTCCGTAATTTAGTATACTTTTCCCATCATACTCTACCCCGAAAGCATGTGCAGCATCAAAAACAACTTTTAACTGATGTTTATCAGCTATTTCCAATATTCTTTTTATCTCGCAAGATTTCCCGAAAACATGTACTGGAACAATACCTGTCGTATTATCTGTGATTTTTTGTTCTATTAACGACGGATCCATACACAACGTCTGTTCATTTATATCTGAAAAAACAGGGTGTATTCCTTCCCATACTAGTGAACTTGTAGTAGCTACAAATGAAAAGGGTGTAGTAATAGCTTCTCCATGCAGACCTAACGCCCTATATGCCACTTGCAATGCCAATGTTCCATTTGCAACTAACAATAAGTTTTTTACTCCTAAGTACCTTTCTAGCCTGTCTGTAAGCTCTTGTACAAGTGGACCATTATTCGTTATCCATCCGTTTTTATAAATTTCATCTATATATTTATCGTACTTTGATCTGTGGGGTAGATACGTTTTGGTTACATTAATAGACATATATTCTATACCGCCTTTACTATTTCATCCTCTTCTAGTTGCCTCTAATTAATCAAATGTCTATTAATATTAATAATACTAATCTACAAAGATCTTCTGAGGATTTTCAAAATAAATTTCCATTTGCTACATTTATTCACACATTATATTAACTAGTATTAGCACAAATCATTCTAACATCTATTTCATATATGCTCTAAATTAAGCTGAATTCTTAATGTTTCTGTATCTAACCACTCTTTATTCGTACTAGAATTATATTCAAATCCTTCCTCTACTTTTTCCCCTCCTTTTGTAAAGTATCTTTCTTTGCTCCACCATACAAACTGTGGGTAAATTACATAACAATCTTCATATTCATAAGTCGTTCTAGCATCATCCGCTGTAATCATAAGTTCATGAAGTTTCTCACCTTCTCTAATTCCTATTTCCTCTATATCTCCATCTGGATTCATGGTCCTCGCAAGATCAGTAATTTTAAAGGAGGGTATTTTTGAAATGTAGGTCTCTCCTCCTTTGGATTGTTCAAGGGCTTTAAATACTAGTTCCACCCCTTGCTCAAGAGTAATCCAAAACCGCGTCATGCGAAAATCTGTGATGGGAAGGACAGTCTTTCCTTCCTCCAACAGCTTCCTAAAAAAAGGGATTACCGAACCTCTGCTACCAGCAACATTTCCATAACGCACTACCGAAAAAGCTGTGCCACCATGCCCCGAATATGCATTTGCTGATATAAATAACTTATCTGATACAAGCTTTGTGCCACCATATAAATTAATTGGATTAACTGCCTTATCTGTTGACAGTGCCACCACCTTTTTTACCTTCAGGTCTAAAGCTGCATCAATCACATTTTGTGCACCATGGATGTTCGTTTTAATGGCCTCAAAAGGATTATATTCACATGTTGGTACTTGCTTCATAGCTGCTGCATGAATGACATAGTCTATCTTATTAAAAGCTCTATAAAGTCTTTCTTTGTCCCTTACATCACCTATAAAAAATCTTAATTTACTCATCTGATCCTTGGTAAGCTTCTTTTCAAATTCATGTCTCATTTTAAACTGTTTGTACTCATCCCTAGAGTAAATAACAATACGTTTTGGATCATATTTTGAAAAAATCATTTCAACAAATTTTTTCCCAAAAGAACCTGTTCCCCCAGTAATTAATATACTTTGATTATTTAGCAACTCTATCATACTCCTTTATTCGTATACATAAAATATAACATAAATATATTCTGATTTCTCGTGTAAAAAACTTACATATTACTTATATATCGGACATATCCTTCATTCCTATTAGTAATCTTACCATATTTCTTACGCAATCCAATAGCCTTTATCTATAAATTTGACAATAATTGTTTGAAAAATAAAAAATCCCCCAAAGATTATCACTCTTTAATGGGGGACATAATTAATCATCTAGTGTATTTAATTCTTTTATTACTTCTAATAGATCCATGTGTTTGCAGCCTTCAATATAGGCTCCTTCTTCTGTTGCATTAATATAGTTCACAGAAGGGTTCTCTAATATTTTTTGTTCTATCCAAGTTTTATAACTATATAAGGGTTTCGTAGTTGCTACATAGCCGCCTTGAATGGATTTCACTTTTTTATAATGAGATACATTTTTTACAGCAGATACGTAAGCAGTATTGCTACAATGTGTAGTACCATAGGTATAAGCTAAATCCTGTCCCACAAAAATGATAGGATTGGCTCCAAACCTTAGTGACAAATCAAGCATGGCTGTTGCAACTGAGCCTCCAGATTCAATCCTTCCTTCTTTGTCTACAGGTGAATCCATACTATAGGCAATATACTTAGGACCGTGATATCTACTTACGATATCTTCTCTTACTGTATTCATAAAAATAAAAGGAATTTCTAGATCTTCCAGCCCCTCAATCTGCTTATAAACCCAAGGCTTAGCATCTATAATGCAAAACATATCCACACGTATCCCTTTATCTATAAGAAGCTTTAAGGTTGTTCCCGTTGAGAAAACAGTTACCTGGCTATTTACTCTTTTTAGTACCTCTAGACTTTTATCAAGGGATGGTCCACCAGATACAATAATAATTGGTTTATTATCTATAGAATGATAAAGCTGTGATACATTTGGATAGCTTTTTGACTCATGTGCCTTATAATTTGTGAGTAACTCTTCTCTTGCTTCTTTATTAGAATTTATCCTAAGATGGTAATTATCTAACACTTCTCTTAAAAGCTTTAAGTCTTCTGGAATAATTCTTAGAGACGGCATATAGGACTGAACAGAAAACTTATCCCCTTCTACCCCTTCTATAAATGACTGAACAAACTCACAAGCATCGTATAAATCGCTTGTACATAGCCAATTGATCTTAGCAAGATCTTCTCTAGTTAAGCATAGATAAGGATTCAATTCTTCTTGGACACGCGTACTTACTTCTAATACATGTAACTTCTGATTGGGCTTTAACCTATCAAGAAGTGCTTTTATATGGTAACCTAACCCTATTCCATAAATTAAAAAATTCTCTATATATTCATCATAAAAAGCATCACACCATCTTTGTGCTTCTTGCTCTGGGTTGTTTTTACTGCATAAATATAGTTGTATATCTTTTTGAATATCATAGTCATAGTATTTTATCTTTGCATAAGGTTTATTCGTTTTTCCATACTCAATTGTTAGATCATAATTTTTCATAATCGTTATTGTTCCTCTATACTTATCTTTAAGCTTTTTTCTATGCTTTGATCCCATGCTTCTAATAGAGGAAGTGTCTCATATTCAAGTAGATCACATATAGCAATAGGATCATTATTTTCAAGACCTTCAATAAGTTCCTCAACAACTTTATTTAATAAAGTTGTATCTATCTTTTCTTGCTGTGCTTCTTTTGTAAGGGATAAAGCTTCTATTACCCATCTTAGTCCTTCTAAAGCTTGTTGAAGCTGGTAGTAAGCCTTTGCTTGCTCACTACCAGCAAATAAAGTTCCTATTTCAACAATACCTCTATAAAGATTTGGGAGATAATCATAAACTGACTGCAGCGTTTCAAGTTGTAATTCCATTTTTTCCCCCTTATATATATTTTATATAATCATCTAGTTTCTTTTTTTCATTGCCTCTTGCCAAGTATCTCTAAATTCTCTAATCAAGCCTAAAGCATCCTCAAGCTTTTGGACATCCTTTTTTATATTCGCCTGCAAAAGTAGTTGATTAATAAATTCATACATCCTATCCATTTCTTCTGAGATTGAATATTTTTTGTTTAATGTCAGCCTAAGCTCATCGATGATATTTTCTGCTTTAACAATATTTTCATGGCTCTTTGGTATATCTTTATTAATGATCGCTTCCTTGGCAAGATTACAAAATTTAATAGCTCCATTATATAGCATAAGCGTAAGCTCTGGTCCAGATGCTGTAAGTACGCTATTATTTTTGTATTGCTCATAAGGACTTGTTGTCATCGTGTACCTCCTAATTGTTGTGATAACCATGTGCTTTGGCTATTGTATTGATTGAGCATTTTCTCCATTGCTGTAAACCTTTTGTAGTACATATCTTCCATTCTCGTAAGTCTTGCCTCAGCATCTATAATCGTCTTTTCTTTAGATTGAATGCTTTGTGTTAATAGCTTATCATTAAATAAGCTATTATAGCTTTTTACATCATTAGTGGTTGACAATTTTTCTTTGAACTGTTTGTCTAACGTTTTACCAAGTCCATTTAAAAACTCAGCAACAGATGAGCTATCTTCAGTAATTGCTTTTCTTAACTTATCTTCGTCAATATGAAGCTTTCCTCTTTCTCTCCATTCACCCGTTGTAATACCTAAATCAGATAACATCTTAATAGCTCCATCGCCAACTGCCTGACCTAAAGTTTGTCTCATCATAGAACTAATATCGCGAAGGGTTGAATCATTTCTTAAAAGACTATTTTTAATCTTTTCTTCCCACTTTTCAATCTGTTTTTCAGACATTTCTTCTTTTTGAGCGTCTGTAAGCGGTTTGTAGCCTTTTGCACTATCTGCTTGTAATTTTGAATTAATCTCTTCTACAAGTTTATTATATTCCTCTACAAATCCTTTTACGAAATCTATCATACCATCTGTATCTTTTGCAGAAGAAATTGTAATGGTTTCATTTGACGTCCCTGCAATATTAAATGCAAGTCCATTAACTTCTATTTTATTTGTAGAAGAAGTAACCTCTACGCCACCATTGTAAATAATCTTAGCATCTTGTCCTTGGGTAACACCTGTAGCATTAAGTACCTTAAGGCTATCTTCATTCATTGTTATTTGCTGGGAAGCACCAGTTTTTGTTGTGCTCGCAATAAAGGCACTTGACTTTTCATCAAACTTAAAGCTTACATTATCTATTCCCTCATCTGACAATGCATTTTTCACTGCAAGTTCAAAGTGTTCTATTGTCATATCGTCTGTAATACCAACATTAATTGTTTTTGCATTACTTCCTGTTCCTACTGTCATAGAAAATTCTGAAGGTAAATCTCCATTTATTTCTCCTAGTGTTGTTTGTTTTGTAGCTCCTTGTATTGTTTTCGTTGATACAATAGCTCCTGATGCCATATTTTCAACTTTAACAGTATGGTTGCCCTCTGGAATCACTGCATTTTGATCCATTTTTATAATATTTGGATTAGATACAGATACCTTCGTTTTATTAAATGTTCCTTGTAAGCTCATTTTATAAATATAGTTATTATAAAATGAAGATATTTTTGTGTTCATTTCTTTATAAGCATCTTTTTTCCACTCAAGCAATTGTTTATCTTGTTTTGCTGTGTCTACCTTATTTTGGTAAGGTAATACAAGTGCTTTTACAACGGCTTCAGTATCCATACCAGATGAAAGTCCGGAAAATCTTATCGTATTACTCATTTACATCACCATCCTTATCTTTTTTCATCCACAAATAGTCCTGCTAATTCACACATGTTAGCCACCATATCCAGTATCTTCTCTGAAGGTATTTCTCTAACAATTTCTTTTGTTTGGGTGTTAATGACTTTAATCAAAATTTGCTTTGTTTGTTCATGTACAGAGAATTCAAATTCCATGCTGCTTCCACTTATTTTATTGTTCGCACGTTCAATAGCATTAATAATAGCTTTTTCCTGAACTGTTGGCACATATCCTGGGTATTCTTTAAGGTGCTCCGAAATATTTTTTGTATGAGTAGGTGTAGGTATGTGTTCAAGTTCTTTTTGAGGTGAATAGTGCACTGGTTTAACATTATTATCAATAGCTATACTCATATCCTTTCCTCCTTTTGCTAAATTAGTCTCATGTTTTATATACTATATCGACATTTTTTATCAATTCTTTATACCTTGTAAAAGCTCTTTTTCCGTATTTGTCAATGTTTCAAAGTAATAGTCATATAATTCATTTTTATCAAGTTTTCGAGTGACACTGGCAAGAACTAATTTGTCCCTACTTGAGTTATAGTCATATATTTTTGCTAGAAAACCGCCTATAGCCTCTACACTTTCCTTATCTTGTAAGAGGCAAAGTAGTTTATAAAGAATGTTATAATCATACTTATCTGCTTTAAGAAGTTGAACTAATCTGGTAAGTGCTTTATGAGTATCTCCAATTCTAAGATAATGATCTGCAATAATAGTGTATAATTTATCAATTTGCATGGCTATATCTGATGGTGCCATACCCTTATAGTTTTCAATTTTGCTTATGCATTGCTCTAGATAAAAAAGGCCTTTATCCATTTCTTCATGTGCACACAAATACGCTCCATAATACCAGTCATAGTCTGGATATTGACTGTCATATGTGATTGCCTTTTCATAGTGTTGCTTCATAAACTCTAGATCCTTGTTTAGTCTTAATCCTGCAGATAATATTTTTACATAGCTTCTTTGACCCGTTCCAGCCAAGGTAAAAGTTCCTTTCTGTGTGGCTATTAATGCATGTTCTAGTGATTTCTCAAAGTTACTTTGCACTTCATAGTTTTCTGCTATATAGTAATGTAAATTGCTATTATTAGGATCTATTTCAATCTCCTTTAATAACAAGCTACCATTTCTTTCAGATTTATTTTTATCATTCATTACTTTACTATCAAATCCATCATGAAAAACAATGATTTTTTTCGAACAATCTAGTGCCTTTAATTGCCTATCTACATGAATTAATCTCTCATGAATAGAACCTTCATAAATCATCTTCTTGTCTCGTCTAAAAATTTTAGGTAGTTTTAATGTACTGATAATCCCATTATCATTATAGTTAATGCTATCAATGAGGATAACATCTTGATTATTTACTTCACACATATCAATGTATACTTTAATGTAAGGAAGGCTTTCCTTTGCTACATGTTCATCAGCATCTAAGAAAATAACCCAATCTCCTTTTACTTTCTCTAAGGCCTTATTTCTCGCTTTGGCAAAATCATTTTCCCATTCTATCGTATAAACAGTTGCTCCTTCACTTTTTGCTATTTCAACCGTTCTATCTGTAGAGCCTGTATCTACAACTACGATTTCATCTACTACTTCCTTGACGCTTGCTATGCATCTTTGAATTTTAGCTTCTTCATTTTTGCATATAACACAGAAAGATAATTGCATAATAGCCTCCTTGTATAACCTTATACTAAATTGAGTAAAAAGCAGAGAGTATCAAAAATACTCTCTGCTCATGACTTGTTCTTAACTATCTAAGTAATGAAAGCACTGATTGAGGCGTTTGATTTGCCTGAGCAAGCATTGCTTGAGAAGCTTGAGTTAAGATGTTCTTCTTTGTGAATTCCATCATCTCTTTTGCCATGTCTGTATCTCTGATACGAGATTCAGCTGCAGTTAAGTTCTCTACTGTACTTCCTAAGTTGTTAGAGGTATGCTCTAACCTGTTTTGAAGAGAACCATATGTAGATCTGGCACTATTAACACTTGTAATAAAAGCATCTACTGCAGTTGGTGCTGTTGCAGATGTTAAATCAATAGTAAGAGAAGTTGCTCCTATAGTTACTTTAGAAGTAGCATCATCTATTTGGATTGTCACTGCTGCACCCATTGTGATTCCATTAAATTTAGTATTGCTAATGATATTGGTTACTTCAGCATTAAGTGTTCCAAGTTCAGCTGTGATTGCTGTTTTATCTGATGAACTGTAAGTACCATTTTGGTATTGTGTAGCAAGTTCTTTTGCTCTTACAAGCATATCACTTACTTCTGTTAAAGCACCTTCCATTGTTTGGATATAAGAAATACCATCTTGTGCATTTCTTTGTGCTTGGCTTAACCCTCTGATTTGTCCTCTCATTTTTTCTGAGATAGATAGAC
>JAEYPM010000024.1 GCA_023410675.1 Bacillota bacterium
TGAGGATTAAATGCATAAAAGTTCTTTGAATCCAATTTATCCTGAACCGATCTCATAGCCTCACCAAATCTCTGGAAGTGAACTACCTCACGTTCACGTAGGAACTTGATTGGATCTCTGACGTCAGGGTCATCAACTAGTCTGAGTATATTGTCATAGGTAGCACGAGCTTTTTGTTCTGCTGCTAAGTCCTCTGTCAGGTCTGCAAATACATCGCCCTTTGACTGGAAGTAAGTTGCTGTAAATGGTGAGCCAGAAGCAGCAATTGGATAGAGTGCGGTTGTATGATCTACAAAGTAAGTATCAAAGCCGCTTTCCTTAATCTGATCAATAGTAAGATTACGAGTGAGCTGATACACTATAGCACAAACCATTTCGACATGCCCGAGTTCTTCTGTACCTATATCGGTGAGGATACCCTTTGGTATGTTGAGAAAATGGATAGAAGTTAATAGTTGAGTAGTTAACCATTTTTATACGATATATAGAAAATTATAGCATAAACTGGAATAATAATGTATTTTATGATATTATATGGTAATAGATGTTTAGCTGATCGAGGATGGAGTGAAACATTATAGCAATAATGAGAAATATACATGGTTACTATCATAACTTTTATGCTCCTAGTATCAGCAAAAGCATAAAAATTGAAGGATGGAAAAGGGTATGGAAAAGGTCAATATTAAATTAGAGAATTGCTATGGTATTAGGAGGTTCGAAAAGGAATTCGACTTTAGTGACAAAGCCGCATTTATTATTTATGCATCTAATGGTTCTATGAAAACTTCGTTTACTAAGACTCTAAAAGACATTAGTAATGGGAAAATTCCTAAGGAAGAAGTTTTTGGCAGAGAATCTACATACACAATAGAAAATGAGCAGAATGAAGCATTAAAACCTGAAGAAATATTTGTTATTGAATCTTATGATGGGGATTTTTATTCTAAAAGAATGTCAAATTTACTTATGAACAAAAGTCTGCAAGAAAAATACAATTCGGTAACTCAGGAATTATTGGACAGAAAAAATGAATTTATATCCTCTGTGAAATCTTTTGTTGGCGATAAAGTGCCTATAGAAAAAGAATGTCTGCAAGCTTTTAACTCATCAAATCTTCTTGAAATGCTAACCACATTACAGTATAGCAATATCAGCACAATGGAAGATTGCGGTTTGGATTTTTCAAAAATTGATTACCTTACTCTATTTGACCCTAAGGTCGAGGCATTTGTTAAAGATAATAAAAATTATAGCTTATTGGTAGAGTATTGTAGCCAATATGATGCTCTTGTTGAAAATTCGACATTTCTTAAGAAAGGCACGTTTAGCCAATATAATGCAACCACGGTAAATAGTAATCTTAATGATAATGGTTTTTTTAAAGCAGGACACGAAGTGTTATTACAGGATGGTGTGCATGTAAAATCATATGATGATTTTGAAAAAATGTTGCAGGAAGAGAAACAGAAAATCTTATCTGATCCTAAATTACTGAAACACTTTGATCAAATTGATAAGAAGTTATCTGCTAATGCTTCTTTAAGAAACTTTAGAATTATCATAGAAACTTACCCAGAACTCATCACGCAGCTGGTATCGTATGAATCTTTTAAGCGGAAGTCGTGGATAGGCATTTTGAAAAAACAAGTTTCTGAAGTTTCGACGTTAGTTGAACTGTATAAAAAGGCAAAAGAGGAAATTGTAAAAATTCAAGAAGATGCACAAAAAGAGAGTGAGAGGTGGCGTCAAGTTGTTAACATATTTTCAAATCGGTTCTTCGTCCCGTTTGTTGTAGAAATTAGCAACCAAGAAGATGTAGTTTTAAAAAACTCTGTTCCAGTATTGTCTTTTAGGTATAAGGAACGTGATGAAGAAAAAGAGATAGAACGCACAAAATTAAACACAATTTTGAGTGGAGGTGAGAGAAGAGCACTTTATCTTCTTAATATAATTTTTGAGTTAGAAGCATTAAAAGAAGATAACAAGAAGATGTTGATTGTTGCTGATGACATTGCTGAATCATTCGATTATAAAAATAAGTATGCAATTATTGAATACCTAATGGAACATTATAATTGTGGCCTTTTTAATCTTATTATACTGACACATAACTTTGATTTTTACAGAACAGTTGGTTCTAGGATGCTGAACTCTAATCGCAAGCACTGCGTAATGGCAATCAAAAGTGAAGAAGAAATATTGGTTAAAGACGGACAATATTTAAAGAACGTATTTACTCTATGGAAAGAGGACTTTGAAAAGAATGACACTATTTTAATAGCCTCTATTCCATTTATACGCAATATTGTGGAGTACATTGATTCAGATAAATCTTCTGAGTATATTTTTCTAACAAAGCTATTACATATGATTAATTATTCTGATGGCAAGACGACAAAGCAGATATCTTTAGAAGATCTTGAAAAAGTAATTAATCATGTTTGGAAAACAAATAAAAACATATCTAAAGATAGGGTAAATATGACTGTATATGACCTTATTATAGAGGTGGCTGACAAAATTTCAGTTAAACAGGATATCGATGAAATAGCTTTAGAAAACAAAATTGTACTTTCAATGGCAATAAGGCTAGTTGCTGAAGAATTCATGATACAGCAAATTATAGATGATTGTGGAAGCGATAATGAGATTAGAAAAATTGACTCTAATCAAACAGGTAAATTACTTTCTCTCTATAAAAAATGTCCAAAAACTAATAAAGATATGTTACCAATTCTAGAGGAAGTTAGTTTGATGACAGCTGAAAATATTCATTTGAATTCTTTTATGTACGAGCCATTAATAGATATTTCTGTTTTGCATCTTAAAAAGTTGTATGGTACGTTATCACAGTTAGATTAGTGGCTATGAAACTATTTAGTTAATTATACCGGACTAAAATTAAAGCCATATTTGATTAGGTGAATTCTAAAGGAATAAATAAAAATTTCAACTTATTTATGAAGGGGATGTGGTCGATGCCAGATATAGTAAAATATCAGCAGTCAATAGCTGCTGAATTCTTAGCTCAGCGAGACAGAGTTCGCTATTTTATTGATGATTCTCACTGGGGTGAGGACGGCCGATATAAAGAAATATTACTATCTGATTTTTTAAAATCCGTTGTTCCAAATAATGTGGGTGTAGGCACTGGTTTTGTAAGAAATGCGATGAATGAATTGACTAATCAAATTGACATTCTGATTTATAATAAACAATATCCATGTCTTTTTCAAAAAGGCGATTTTGTTATATTGATGCCTGATAGTGTTCTTGGCATTATTGAAGTTAAGTCGTTTGCTTCAGCTTCTGTTTTAACTTCAAAAAAGAACGATAATTGTAAAAGCGTAATTCAAAAATGTGATGAGAACGGAAGGATAATTGGTCTTGACTCGATATTTAATGGTATATGGGGATATGATTCTGATATTAGGATAAATAATGAAGAGAGCAATTTGAGAAAGTTATTGCGTAGTTGCCAAGGATATCTAAATCATATTTGCTTTAATTCTGATATATTTTGCAGATATTGGCAAGACGGGAATCCTATGGATAGACATTTTGATCCGAGACCATGTTTTAGCTTTTATAAATTATCTTGGAATCAAATCTTCGACAAACGTGATATTGAAAAACCGGGATTGGCTTTTGGTTATTTTATTTCTAATCTTCTAGAAAGTATTTATCGTCAAGTTTCTCCTCAAGTCTTAAATGAACAATATTTTGAATTTCTTTACCCACTTGAAAGTACAAAAGAGAAGTACCGTATTAATAATTGTGATATTAAACTGGGTCACGACAATGAATGAGAACAACTATAGCTTTGTTGGCAATGTTAAAAAACATAATAAATAATTTGAGAGTTATTATAACCTCTAAGGGCGCTTTTTTTGATAACAGGCGTCTCTTTGGTTTTTTATCATCTTTATTAATAAATTGATCAACATTGATAGCATAATTTCAATCAATGATGGGTGAAAAAAACTGTTATTTTATATCACTACTCATTACCCCTTCGCCCCTCTATAAAACATATCATCATATGACTTATCCAGCAGATTCCAGTCAATATAGATGTCCTTGACCTGCTTGCCAGAATCGTCAATAAGGGTATAGGCTTCAATTTTATTGATAACCTTTTTAAGAAGGCTGTTGTCAATCTCATTTAAGTCAACTTTTTCAATAAAGTCAACGTAGTTTTGGTACTTTTGCTTTGCCTGAAGCTTGGCTTCATCAAGCTTTTTGAGCTTTTTGAGGTCGGCTTCTAAAGCCTTTCTACTTGATTGAAGCTCATCATTTTGGAGCTTATATTGTTCGTCATCAATTATATTTTTTGTATAGAGCTTTAGATTTGCAGAAAGCTGCTCCTTAATATCAGCAAGGCTTTGTTGAAGCTCATTGATTTGGCTCTCAACCTCTTCCTTTGTGTAAAAAGATTTTATATAGTTGTCAAACATTACATCAAGTTCAGATTTGTTTGACCTTAGGCTTTTAATTTCACTCACAACTCTTTGAAATAGGGCATCTTCATGCCACGAGTTTCGGTGCTCACATTGAGCATTATGAAACATATCATGAGTAGCACAAACCCATTCAACGTCAAATTTTCTTGTTCCATCTTTCTTCTTCCAGCCCCACAGCTTTTTACGGCGCATAGCCTTTCCACAGTTTCTGCAATAAAGAAGATTGCTAAAGATATTTGCAGAGCTAGGACGATTACTTTGACCAAAAAGCTCTTTTCTTTTCTTTAATTCAGCCTGAACAGCAGTAAAGAGCTCATCAGATATAATTCTTAGAGCTTCATTATTAGTTACAATCCAGTTATCTTCATCGACTGGCTTCTGACTCTTATAAACAGTCTGTACTTCACCCTCGGTATGAACAAACTTGTCCAAATTAATATCAGTATTTACAACAGTATGTGTAATTTGGCGACCAATGTATATTTGATTATTTAGAA
>JAEYPM010000020.1 GCA_023410675.1 Bacillota bacterium
CATCCACTCTACGCTCTTAGTAGCTTGACCTATTGGTCTTTTTATTTCAAAAATAATATCAATCAATAATATTATGCTTGGAATAAGTGCCTTGCTTTATATCATTTCGGTTAAATTGTAGATTTAAATGTTTTTAAATCGCAATTTGTTTGATTGTGTTTAGTTTTCAATGTACAAAGTTAATCGCTAATGCTTAGATAGTTTACCATTTATCTAGATATATGTCAAGTGCTTTTATGTTATAACTGACACTGACTTTATGAATTATACTAAATTTGCTCCCTAGTTGTCAATACTTAATTTATAGGGTTTATCTATAACTATTACAGAGAATAAATCATCCAAAAAATGCACAATAAAACTCATGGTATATTTGGAGTATGGTGATTAACAACCAAGAATAATATTCTAAACATAATACGCTAAACTTAATACAAGACATAATATTATTCTAAAGGAAAACATTCAACCAAATAAAACCATGAGTCAAAAAGACTATATCCCTAATTTAAAAAAGCATTATAGATAACACGAGTATTTATCTATATTATAAGAAGTGCTCTGTTTTCTTCTATCCAAGTCATAGAATCTTTATAATTTGGCAAAATACTTAATAACTTTTCATTAAACTGATCCGGATTATTTTTATAATTAATGTTGCATAGTGCACTGACTATAACATAATCTATTACATCTACTGGAAGCATAGCTACACTAATATCTAGCATAACGTCATTGTCTGATACTCTTAACAAAGCATTTCTTAAATTCATAACTGAAACATTTCCTTGCTTCACATCAAACATATGCTCATATATTTTGAGTCGTTCTTTAATTTTAACATCAAGTTTATCTTTGTACCAATTAATAAGTGCTGTTCTCATTTCAGCATCATTTTTAGATGGTGCTTGAATAACAAATTTCCCTCTTACTAACTTTACTGTTATACTATCTAAACTTGAATCTTCTACAACTTCAACGCCATAGCTTTTACCTAGATAGCTATATTGTTCTTTTAACTGCCTCGTTTGATTAAGTCGTCCCATTTTTTGAAGTTCTCTAATAATCCAAGGTGCATTCCCTTTGATTTTATCAACTACAGTCATAACTTTTGTTCCTATAGGAGCTACTACATTTACTTGCCCATCATTTTCAACATGTATCGAAATAACATGTGTTTTTTTGTAAGCTAAATTATAGGATATTTTTAAACCTCCATATTCGAAACTAAGCTTCATCTTATTACCTCTTTAAATTAATTTATTTTAATAAAAAAATACTTTATCCTAATCATAGCATTTCTCACTATAGAAATATTCATCCATATAAATAAGAAAGGATAAAATAAATTTTCATCACTCAAAATTGTTTCTGCCTAATTAATCCGCATAATATATTTGAGATTAAAATGTAGATTTTATAGGACTAGCCTACATTATTTTATATTAATATCAAACATTTAACAAGAGTTTCATTGTGATTTATTCAGTTTTATTTTGTTTTTATTAAAATTTACTATAGAAATCTCAAATTGCCCTAAACAAAAATAGATTTATGTTTTACTTAATTACTTTTTATGTTATAATTACTAATAATTAACAATTTAAGAGGGGGGACATCATAATGAATTTGAATAGCTTTCAACTTGATATAGATAATTTCCTAATTAGAAATAGAAGTATACTTGATCAAATAACTAAGCTTAGTGATTCATGTGCAAGATTAAATAGACATATTTCAAAAGCTGCGACAACATGTGGCTGTATACGCATAGAAATAACTAAGCAACCTTATTCTGCAGATAATGCCATTTCTATAGATGATATTAAATCTCTTATGCAAACACACATTAAAGATTCTTTATGCTCAGAGTGCAAAGAATCAATAGAGAAAGATTTAGGAAGAATGCTTTTTTATATTGGTGCTATTGCAAATAGTTTTAATATTTCTTTAGATGAGGTGATAGAAAAAGAACACTTAGGCTTATCTATCCTTGGAAAATATTCTTTAAGATAAAACCATTATATCTATTAATTATCATACCTAATAGTAGATACCATACCTCTTTGATAAACCTCATGCAATACAAAATTATTTTTTAAGTCTTCCCAAAACTGATATTTAAAAACAGGAGGATAAATAGGTATTTTTGATTGTTTAACTTCCTGTTCAGATACAAACCTACACTCTGTTATATACTGAATAGGTATTTCTGGATCATATCCCATTTTGACACTTTTTATATCATCTACTTCAGTAAGAAAAAACATGCCTAGGTGATGTGTATTAATACTATAGTCAACATACTCACTAACATAGATTAACTTCATCGGTCTACATTTCACATTACATTCTTCCTCTACTTCTCTTACAATAGTATCAATCACACTCTCTTCTGCTTCCATCCCTCCTCCTGGCAAAGTCCACCATTCAAATCCTGTTTCAGGATTTCTTTGTTTTAGGAGTAAAAGCTCATTCTTGTCATTTAAAATAATAGCTGCTGCTCTTGGCCTTAAATTCATAATCCCCTCCGACCTATCTATCGTACTTAAGCATAGAAGTAATTATATCATAGTTTGTGTTATAGAGAAACAATAAGAATATGCATATAACATACATCACTATTGAATAGGAAAATGTCGTAGCGAAATATAGATGCATCATTTATTACATGACTACACTTAGTGCTTCCTTCACATTACTTACTCCAATTAACTTAATTCCTTTTATCGGAGGCATTTTGTCTAAATTGGCCTTAGGCAATATACATGTTTTAAAACCTAGCTTTGATGCTTCAATTGTTCTTTTTTCTGCCATATTAACTGCTCTTACCTCTCCTGTTAGCCCAGTTTCTCCAAATACAACTGTATAAGGATCAATACTAACATTTTTGTAGCTTGATGCCATAGAAACAATAATCCCTAGATCTAAAGCAGGTTCATTTATTCGGAGTCCCCCTGCAAGATTGACATAGGTATCATAGTTACTGAGATCAATACCAGCTCTTTTATCTAATACCGCTATCAATATAGCCACTCTATTATAGTCGACGCCTGTTGCCATACGTCTTGGCATCCCAAAGTTCGTAAAGCTTGACAATGCTTGTACTTCAACAAGCATTGGGCGTGTGCCTTCAACACAGCAACTAACGATAGATCCTGAGGCATCTAAAGCTCTTCCGCTTAGCATTATTTCAGATGGATTTTTTACTTCTTTAAGTCCCACATCTTGCATTTCAAAAACACCTATTTCATTTGTAGAACCAAATCTATTTTTAACGGCCCTTAGAATTCTGAAACTAGCATGTCTTTCTCCTTCAAAATACAACACAGTATCTACCATATGTTCTAATACTCTTGGACCTGCTAATGATCCTTCTTTAGTCACATGGCCAACAATCATAATGCTTATGCCATAGTTTTTAGCTAAATTCATAAGCAAATGTGTACACTCTCTTACCTGACTAACACTTCCCGCTGCTGATGTAATGTCCTCGCAGTAAATGGTTTGAATTGAATCAATGATAACTAAATCTGGTTTCGATTCTGTGATAATATGTTTGATATTATTAATGTTTGTTTCCGCAAATAGGGACAGCTTTGGCGTAACAACATTTAGTCTTTGTGCTCTCATTTTAATTTGAGCTACTGACTCTTCTCCCGATACATAAAGTACATTTTTATCTTGATTTCCTATTGTCTCACATATTTGAAGTAGTAAGGTGGATTTCCCTATACCCGGATCTCCTCCAACGAGTATGAGTGAACCCTTTACAATGCCTCCTCCTAACACCCTATCTAGCTCTTCCATTTTAGTTTCTGTTCTTTCTTCTTCATACATCCTAACATCATTTAACTTTATTGGTGTATTTGAACTTGTAATCTTCCTATTTCGCTTTGTTTCTTCTATATTAATAACTTCCTCTACAAGACTACTCCACTCATTGCAACTTGGACATCTCCCAATCCATTTATTCGTTTGATATCCACATTGCTGACATACATATATTTGCTTCAGTTTTGCCATAGCTTGCTCCTTTTAGTTCTTAGGTCTATTTAAATTAAAGGCACACATTGAGTATGTGTGCCTTTAATTTAATATTATTGTACCTTTTTTAATTGGATTGATTGCACTTCTTTACTACAGTCTACAGAAAAAATAACTTTGCCTGATACAGTTGATTTAATGTTACCTACCGTGACATCACTAACTAATAATTTATATTCTGATTCAGGTTCTAGTTCCAATGTGACTTGGGTTGTTGCATAGCCTTCAGTCATAAAACTTACTTCTCTATCTGTAATTTTAAAATGATGAACAGCTGTCCCTGGAATAGACTCATAAACTAACGCACCATCTCTTTTTAATTTAGTAACTTCTTTAAAAGACTTAGCTTTATAGAGTCTACCATCTACTTCAAAGTCAACAACTTTTGTCTTCTCACTAAGCTCATAGTTGCCAAAGCTTAATGTTCCATCTTCTTCAACCCTAATAATTTCATTTACAACAGCCATTACTAAATCCTCCAATATTTTATCTCTTTTTATCTCTTTTATAATATAATTATGAACCTTTGATATTAACTCTATTATACAATATAAAAGAATAAAAGTATATTATTGTTTTATAAATATAACTTCATCATCTTGTATGTCTATTAAAACATTGTCGCCTTCTTTTAAATCGCCTTCTAAGATTTTATCTGAAAGCTTATCCTCAATATAAGATTGTATGGTTCTACGCAGAGGTCTTGCTCCATATGCCTGATTATAGCCTTTTTCTACTAAAAAGTCTAAGCATTTTGGTGTTAATGTTATATTTATTCCTACATTATAAGTTATTCTATTTAATAGGGACTTAATCATAATATCGGCTATTGAACGTATATGATCTGTTGTTAATGGATGGAAAACTATTATTTCATCGACACGATTAACAAATTCTGGCCTGAAGAGTTTTTTCACTTCTTCCATAACATTCTTTTTCATGTCTTGATAATTCTTATTTGAATCATCGTTGCTTACAAAACCTAATTTTTTGGGTTCAATAATATTTCTAGCTCCGATATTTGATGTCATAACAATGATTGTGTTTTTGAAATTAACTTTTCTTCCCCTGGAGTCTGTAATATGACCATCATCAAGTATCTGGAGTAAAATATTAAAAACATCGGGATGTGCCTTTTCTATTTCATCAAATAAAACCACAGAATAAGGTTTTTTTCTAATCTTTTCTGTAAGCTGACCACCCTCGTCATAACCTACATAACCAGGGGGTGAACCAATCATTTTAGATACTGTATGTTTTTCCATATATTCAGACATATCAATTCTGATTATTGCACTATCATTTCCAAACATGGCTTCAGCTAACGCTTTTGTTAACTCTGTTTTACCAACACCTGTTGGACCCAGAAACATAAATGAACCAATAGGTCTGTTAGGATCTTTTAGTCCTACTCTTCCTCTTCTAACTGCCTTAGATACAGCAATAACTGCTTCGTCTTGCCCAATGACCCTTTCATGTAAGATTTGCTCCAAGTTTTTAAGTCTTTCTGTTTCTTCTTGTGCAAGCTTCTTAACAGGTATATTGGTCCATGAGCTTACAACCTCTGCTATTTCTTCTTCTGAAACGATCTGATCAGTTCTAGTATGTTTTGAGTCCCATTCAATTTTTGAATTTGTGATCTTTTCTTTTATTTTATTTTCTTGTTGTTTAATTTCAGCAGCCTTTTCATATTCTTCGTTAGCTATAGCATTTTCTTTTTTTACAGCTAATTCTTCAAGTTGCTCTTCCAACTCTTTTATATTAGATGGAGATGTAAACGCCCTTAACCTAACTCTAGAAGCTGCTTCATCTAATAAGTCTATAGCTTTATCTGGCAAAAACCTGTCTGAAATATATCTGCTTGATAAAGCAACTGCAGCAACCAATGCATCTTCTGTTATTTTCACTTGATGATGGACTTCATATTTATCTTTAATGCCTTTAAGTATAGCTATAGCCTCTTCTTCAACAGGTTCTTCAACTAATACTGGCTGAAAACGCCTTTCAAGTGCAGCATCTTTTTCAATATGCTTACGATACTCATCTAAAGTTGTTGCCCCTACTAACTGAATTTCTCCTCTTGAAAGCGAAGGCTTCAAAATATTGGATGCATCCATAGCTCCTTCTGCTGCTCCTGCACCTATAATTGTATGAAGTTCGTCAATAAACAAAATGACATCTCCACTATTTTTTACTTCCTCTAATACTTTGTTAATACGTTCTTCAAATTCACCCCTGTATTTTGTTCCTGATATCATACTTGATAAATCTAAAGAAACTACCCTACGATTTTTAAGTAAGTCTGGGATATTACATTCTACTATTTTTTGAGCAAGTCCTTCAACAACTGCTGTTTTCCCTACCCCAGGTTCCCCTACAAGACAAGGGTTATTTTTTGTTCTTCGAGATAATATTTGAATAACCCTTTCAATTTCTTTTTCTCTTCCTATAATAGGGTCAAACTTATCCTCTCTTGCCATCTGAGTTAAATCTCTACTATATTTATCAAGTGTAGGCGTCTTAGAATGCTTTGCTCTACTATCTTGTTTTGCAGCATTGAAAGGAGATTCTCCTTTTTCTCCTTTACCAAGCATCATTGTTTCTAGCAACTCACTAAGTTTATTAATATCTACGCCAAGAGTTTCTAAAATCTGCACAGCTATACAATTTTTCTCTTTAAGTAAAGCCCAAAGAAGGTGCTCTGTACCAATGACATTCGTTCCCATTTGTCTGCACAACTGTCCACTGATATCCATAACTTTTTTAGCTCTTGGGGTATATTCTCTTGGAATTCCGATAGGAACCCTACCTATTCCAATAATATCTTTTATTTTTTCAGTCAAATTCTCTTCTATAACGCCTTGATCTTCCAGTGCCCGCTGTGCTACTGATGGTCTAGCATGGATAAGTCCTACCAATAAATGTTCTGTTCCTAAATATCCATGTCTAAATTGCTGCGTAATATACTCTGCATGACTTATAGCCTGCTGTGCCTGAATTGTTATTCTCCACTGCATGTGTCCCTCTCCTTACTGCTTTCTAAAGTAGTTCTAAAGGATAAATGATCCCGTTTTGTTAAATCTTTGCCCCACAGCTTATACAATACTCAGCATTTATATTATTTCCAGCATTGCACTCTGGACAAAATTTCATAACCTCTATCCCATCATCATTTACACCTGGTTTATCTTGAGTCGCCATATTTTCATCCCAAGCAGTTTTTACTTCTCTTTTATAAGAGCTAAAGCTATCTTTTTGTTCACGCATTATATTTTCAATAGAAGTATTTAATTGATCAATTGTTTGAAGTGTTTTAGTAATTTTATCACATAACACATCATCTACAGCTATATTTTGTCCTTGTGTATAAGCTTCATAACTCTTTTCACCAAGTTCTTCGTAGTACTTCTTCACATCACTTTTTGCTTTCAAAAGGTCTTTTCTATATACAGTCTGATCTACAGTCTTTTGTGTTTGATTTCCAGCTTCCTTTAAGGTGTGTTTAATACTCTCTCCTAATTTATTGAATAAGTCTTTCATGGTCTCATACCCCCTATTTTTATTATGTATTAATCTTATTATATTTTATAAATTGATTTTTTTACAGTAATATTTATAATTTTAAGTCTTATATCCTGTTTTGTGGCAGAACAACCTAATTAATTAACTTGTAATTACTTCTATCACTTCCTTCAAATATATTTATATACTATAAGTTAATATAAAAATGTGAATTTCATATATAGAAAGAAATAACTTAAATATTTATATTCGTCTATTCTTTTTAAGAAAAACCCATTAAGTTTATAAATAGGCTAAGCAAGCTGATAAAATAGGTATCGTAATACAACTAAACAATGTAGAAACAAAAATGCCTTGAGATGCAAGCTCTGATTGCGTACCATATTGTTTTGTCATAATGGCTGTATTTGCAGCAACAGGCATGCCTGCAATGATAACAGGTATTCCTAGTAAAAGTCCATTTTGTATATTTAAAATATACCTTAAAACCACAAAGACTATAACAGGAGCTATAATAAGTCTTATAATACTTAAAACATATACACCCTTTTTGTTAAACATCTGCTTAATTGGTAGGGCTGCTAACATAGCACCTATAGTAATCATAGAAAGAGGCGTACACATCCCCCCCACAATATCAAGGGTTTCAACTACCATACTTGGCACTTTTAATTCAGTAAAAAATATTATTAGTCCAATAACAGAGGCTATGGTTCCAGGATTTAAAAATTCTTTTATATTAAACCTTGTTTCTTCATTTTTACCACTTTGTATAAGTTTTATACCTAATGTGAACACCAAAACATTAAATAGGATATTGTGAATAGATACTAAAAATATAGCTTCTTTTCCGAGTATTGCATTGATAACTGGAAAGCCCATAAAACCACTATTAGAAAATACAATACTAAATGCATAGACACCCCTGTCATTTTTATCTTTTGAAATAAATTTGGGCAGTGTAAAGGCTAATATACAGACAACAGCATAGCTTACTATTGCAATCAGAAACATATTTATTGCATCTCTTGACTTTTCAGGTGTTAAAGGTATGATCATGCTTGAGATAATAAGTGCTGGTAATGCTATTTTTACTATAAACTTAGAAAATGCATTAACCCCACTGTCTGTAATCCACTTAACCTTTGCTGCAATGTATCCCAAAAGCATAAGTGTGAACAATATTGCAAGTTGAAAATAAATCTTTTGAAATTCCAATGTTGTCTCCCTTCTATCATCATTCACATTGAAATATTGGATCCTTATAAGATTAGTCCTATAAATATTTACCATATCATGTGAATCTACTATCATTATGTCTTATCATTGTATATAATGTCTTATTATTGTATCATAAGCTTCTATACTTTTAAATGATTAGTTCTACATAGAGATTACTTTAATGCACAAAATAGAGGCTAATAGTTAGCCTCTTTGATATTTATGCTTTATGTATTTATCCCAAAACTTACTTTAATACTCTCATCTACTTGTTTCATGAGTTCACTATCTAAATGGCAGATTTTTTCTTTTAGTCTTTTCTTATCGATCGTTCTAATTTGCTCGAGGAGTATAACAGAATTCTTTACCAACTCATATTCTGTTGCACTAATTTCAACATGGGTTGGAAGTTTTGCTTTGTTAATCTTAGAAGTGATAGCTGCACATATTACAGTTGGACTAAATTTATTACCTATATCATTTTGGATAACGAGTACGGGACGAATACCTCCCTGTTCTGAACCTATTACTGGGCTTAAATCTGCATAAAAAATATCTCCACGTTTTACTTGCACGATAACTCACACTCCGCTTATGCGATCGTAATAAGATGCGACCTCACTTTCTGCTTCGAAATACAACTGAGAAATTGATAAATTAATCTCTGCCATCTCTTTGTATCCTTTTTTCATTGTGCTTAATTCTTTTTGTTCTTTGGTTTTTTTAGATAAATTTATATGTCTTTGGCTATCATCACTTCTTGGTATAGTCACTGCAAACCACCCCTATTCAAATCGTGATTTACTCCTATTCCAGCTAAATATATTCTTGTCATATTCGAGTATTTCTATACACGATAAAAAAAATTTTTTAAAATTATCTATAAACTCTAGGAACTCTTTTTCCAATCATACAAACAATCTCATAACTGATTGTCTCTAATTCCTCTGCAATTTCTTCTACTGATATGCAGCAATCCTCTTGCGTTCCAAACAATACGACTTCATCACCTACACATACATTTTCTATATGTGAAACGTCCACCATAAACTGATCCATACACACAGTTCCAACTATATGAGCATATTGACCATGAATTAATACGCTTCCCTTATTCGTTAACCTTCTTGAATAGCCGTCTGCATAACCTATAGGAATTGTTGCTATCTTTGTTTTTTGATGGGTACAATACTTTCTTCCGTAGCTAATATAATATCCTTCTGGCAATTCTTTTACATGTACTATCTGAGATTTTAATGTCATAGCAGGTTTTAAGTCTAACTTCTTCCCTTGTAGGTAATGTGAAGGATAATAGCCATATAATATAATGCCAGGTCTTATCATATTACAATGTGTATACTCATGATTGATGATAGCGGCACTATTTGCTGTATGTACTATAGGTATTACAATTCCTGCATTCCTCAAATCATTAACAAAGCTATTAAAAATATTCCATTGCTTTTTTGTATATGTATCATCTTGTTCATCTGCAGCAGCAAAGTGGGTAAATATACCTTCAATATGAAGATTGTCAAGAACAGCAATTTTAATAATTTCTTCTAAACTACGCTGTGTGGGTAAAAAACCTATCCTTCCCATACCTGTATCTACTTTTATATGAATATGAGCGACCTCATTTAATCTTTGTGCTTGGCTTGCAATTTCCTGTGCCATTTCATAAGAAAATACAGTTTGTGTCAGATGATTACAAATGAGTGCTTCTATATCGGCTGGTGGCGTATACCCTAAAACAAGTATTGGCAATCTAATCCCTGCTTCTCTTAATTCCACTCCTTCTTTTACGATAGCAACTGCAAACCTTTTTGCTCCTTCATTTTGAAGTATATTTGCTATTTCTATTGATCCATGCCCATAAGCATCTGCCTTTACTACTGGCATTATATCTGTATCCATATGAACACTTTGTCTAATTTGATTATAATTATGTTTTATAGCCTCCACATCGATTTCTGCTACAACACGTGGTGTATAATAATCCATAATTACCTCCTTATGTATATTTCACAGATCCCACTTCATCTCTGTATTATAATTAAAATTTAAAAAGTTAACTTCTATCGTTACATTTCCTTCTTTATCAAATATGTGCATTTTTACTGGTGCTCTCTTTTTTTCGTCAAACCATACTTTTTGTGTTGCCATGTATTTATAATTACCAGGTATGGTAGTTTCTATCACTGTAGTAGGTATCCCTTGAATCTTTTCTATATATGCACTTGTGCTTTCTGAATTTAAATAGTTGTGCACAAACGTACCAAATAGTATTTGATTTTTTGCAGCGGTTATCTTAAGGGGTACGGTTTTCCCATTTATTGGGTTATATTCTTTGACGCCATTTTTATTAAAAATAGTTTTATAACCCTTTAGATATTCTGGCCATTCTATAGTTAGTGTATGATTTCCTTCTAAATCACAAGTTTGTTTCATATGCATTTCATTTTTTTGATTATCGATACAAAAAATGACTTCCACATCACACGCATAACTTTTGACCGCACATAGTAATTCCTTAATTTCATCTTTTTTTACTTCTACTTTTTCATTTTTCTTACATCCTATTACAAGAAATGGTATCATCATCACGACTAAAATTGTTCCTACTATTTTGCCCCTATTCATACTTCCTCCTATTATCCAATAATTCTTGGAAGCAGAGCTTTATAACTTATAAATACCTATATCACCTAGTACCTTCCCATCTATACTAATATACTCGGTAAAATGAAAATATATGAAAAACTTTTTTATCTTAGTTCTAAAAATACTTCTTCTACACCTTTTAAAACATCTGAGGGCAGTATGGCATAGTCACTCAGTTTAGATCGTGCTATGTCTCCTGATCTACCATGCAAATATACTCCTAAAATCGCTGCTTCTTTTGCACTAAGACCTTGTGCATACAGTCCTGCAATAATCCCCGTCAGAACATCCCCACTACCTGCTTTAGCCATCCCTGGGTTTCCAGTTGTATTGATATAAAGATCCCCATCTGGGTCTGCTACTAGTGTTCTTTCTGTCTTTAACACAGTAATTATATTATTTTTAGCAGAAAATGAAAGTGCCACCTTACTACTATTTTCTAAAATATATGGTATGCTTTGTTCTGATAACATAGACATTTCCCCTGGGTGTGGTGTAATAATAATAGGCATTTCCCTCTCTTTTGTTCTATCTAAAAGAGGTTTCAGGGCATATAAAGCATCAGCATCTATAACACAAGGCTTTAAGCTATCTAAAACCACTGATAATATCTGAGTAATTCCACTATGTCTACCTATTCCTGGTCCTATAGCAAGAATATCATACTGCTGTATTATACTTATTAGCTTTTCTTCTGCACTTGGTACAATGTGACCGTCTTCATCTTCCAAAGGAATAGTGATCACTTCTGTTATTTTTTGCTCTAAGACATCACAAATAGACTTAGGAACTGCTGCTGTTACAACCCCAGCTCCTACTTTTAAAGCTGACAAGCTAGCTAATGTGATTGCACCTGACATACCCACTTGTCCGCCAATAAATAGAACTTTTCCATACGTCCCTTTATTACTTCTTGTATACCTTTTTGGTAGCAATTTCTTAGCCATTTCTTCGTCAATACTCCATGTTGGCACATTAAAAGTATCTATAAGGTTTTGGGGTATGCCAATATTAGCAACAATTAATTCCCCAATATAATCAATTGCAGGATAAAAAAACATGCCTAATTTAGGAAGCTGAAAAGTAATGGTAACATTTGCTTTGACTGCAATACCCTTAACAGTTCCTGTATCGGCATCTATTCCTGATGGTATATCCATGCTTATAATATAAGCGTTGGTATGATTAATTTTCTCTATGATATCAAAATAAATAGATTCAAGGTTTCTTGTAAGTCCAGTACCAAATAATGCATCAATAATAATATCTGATTGACTTAAATGTGTATCCATTTCTTTAGGTATTCCCTTAGATAAAACATGTATGGGAATTCCTATATTTTTACATGCCTCATAGTATACTTTAGAGTCTTTAGTAAGCCTATCTTCGGAGGCTAGAAGAATAACTTCTACCTTGCCTTTACTAAAAGCTACAAGTTGCCTTGCTAGGGCTAACCCGTCTCCCCCATTATTGCCTGCTCCGCAGATAATACTAATTTTTTTATTTTCGATACTCTTTCCAAAATACTCTTTTATATAATGATAAACTGAGTAAGCTGCGTGCTCCATAAGTAAAATACTTGGTATATTATATTGATTGATTGCTCTATTATCTATGTCTTTCATCTGCATAGCTGTAACAAGCTTCATATTAATCCCTTCCCTCTGCTATTGCATAAGCTATTGCATAGTCTTTACAATGTGCTATTGAAACATGTATGTTATGGATGTTTTTATCCATGCATAATGTTTGTGCATTACCTAAGCATGCCACATAAGGTTTTCCTAAAGCATCTCTTAAGATTTCTATATCTTTTATCCCAAAACCTCTAAATCCAGTTCCAAGTGCTTTAACAACTGCTTCTTTGGCAGCAAATGTACCTGCTAAGGTTTCTGCCTTAAAATGGACACTTTCAAAATAAGCTATTTCTCCAGGAGTAAAAACCTTATTCATAAAATTAGGGGTATTGTTTACTGCTTTTTCTACTCTATTAATTTCTATAATATCTGTTCCAATCCCTTGTATACTCATTTTTTCCATAACTTCCTATCTACTTTTGATATGTGGTCATAGCCTATAACGCTATGTAAATATGTATATAAATGAGTCATTTTCTGCTCATATTGCTTCTTCTCTTCAGTTTTTTTCACGACTTCTGCTCTTAAATGATCAATTTCTGCTTCCAAATCACTTTGTCCCTTTGCATAAGTGCGTATATAGCCATAACCAATTGAAATAGTTTCCTCAATAATAGCTCTATTCGTTATTTCAATCTCATCTTCTATTTCTTTTATACGGGCATCAAGATTCTCAAGCTTCTCGTTTGTCATAATAACACTTTTTTGAAGCTTATCAAGCTCTTCTATTTGAGAAGTATCCCCCTCTTCATTGAGGTGTTTACTTAACGTGAGAATATTACTTAACAATTTTTGCTTGACTTGGACATAATCCTTATAATCATTTGTGAACTTGCCTCTCTTTTTTAATAACTCTTTTAAATGCTCTTCATTTTTATTGATTGAATGACTGCCTAATTCACTTTTAATAGCATACCATAGTGGATCCAGCACGACTATTGGGAGTTTTTCTTTTAGCAATACCTCTTTGATGGTCTCTTGATCTTCACCTTTTACGTTTTGCAACTGCTTTTCTATCTCTTTATCCTTTTTAAAAACACGTAGCATTAGTTTCCCCCCATATTATTGATGTGTATTCCATAGAATAATCCAATATTTATAATGTTACTTTCATGATAGAGAAATACCTCAGATTATACTTATGCAGCTACTTACTTTGTTTCTCTTAAGTGAATGCACAGGGTAAAAATAAAACCTTAAATGTGAATTCTATATATTAATTTTATAACTATTTATACAAAAATAAAAGAGCATAATTAAAACATGCCCTTCTATTTTTATATTAATGGTTATGGTTTACAAATACCACATGGTTCATATCCTTGATCTTTGGCATCATTTAGAGAAATAGCAATCTTACTATTCTTTAAACTTTTGCATCCATCTTTATGATATTTTTTACCCGTATTTGTTACAAAAACTGTTTCTGCTTGATCATCTATCTTTTGATCTTGTTTAACGACAAATTGATCATCACTTACACTTACATTAGCTTGGACATTAATATCTGACGTTTGTTTATTTTCTATAGAAGGAATGTAATTACTATTAGCACTGTTAGTCATTACTGTGATCGCTTTACCATTACTCTTTGTTATAATTGTTCCATGAGTATCTGTTCTATAGATCACTGAATCATACTTTTCTAAAGTATCTAGTGTTACCTTGTGGGGATGTCCATATTTATTATCTCTTCCAGAACTAATAATAGAATACACTGGAGCTACTGCCCTTATAAATTCGTCTGCACTAGATGTCTTTGATCCATGATGCCCAACTTTAAGCACATCAACTTTTCCTATTTCATCTAATGGCAACTGCCTTTCAATATCTTTACTTGCATCACCCATAAATAAGAACTTTGTATTACCAAAGGTATATAAAGTAACTAAACTATTGTCATTTACATCGTCGTAGTGTGATTCTTGATTATAAAATGTAAATGTTCCTTCACCTAATTGAAATATTTTCCCTGGTAGTGGCACACTTGGCTTCAAGTTTTTATCAGTAGCCTCATTAATAAAATCACGATAAGTTTTTGTATCTGCCTCTCCATTTCCAACAAACACTTGACCTATTTCAAAATTACTAATAATAGCATCTAGCCCACCACTATGATCTGCATCTGGATGCGTTAAAATAACATAATCAATTCTTTTTATATTTAAGTCATTCATATAATGAACAAGCATTTCCTCATCGTCATTATCTGCACCATCAACAACCATGTACTTGCCATTATCACTAATTAATATGCTATCTGAGTTTCCTGTATCTATAAAATGAACGGTTATAGAAGTATCTAATTCATTATCTTCTATAGTCTCTTCTTGCGTTGTTCGGTTAGTTGTTTCCTCAGTTATTATTGTTTCTTCGCTTTGCAAATTTGTTTGGCTTTCATTTTTAATCGTTACAAATTCATTAGAGGTCTCCTTGGTGCCCCCTGAGCATGATGTAGCTAAAACTGATAATACTGCCAAACATATAGTCAATACTCTGTTTTTTACCTTGAGCATAAAATCCCCCCTCTGTCGCTATTATAACAGAATATGACTTCAAATTCTATTTGTCTACAACAATATACATAAAATACATAAATTATTAAATTTTTCCTCTATAATAGTTACCCATACAAAAAGCACTTACTTGATTGGTAAGTGCCTAGTCTATTGACAAATTCCAAGGTAAATGCCTTGAATTTACTTTATTTATTTACTTTATTTATCTTATAAGCTAAAGTCATCAGACTATCCGAAAGGTGCACATCTTCCACTTGCACCGTGTTTGGTAAAAACAAATCCACTGGCGAGAAGTTCCAAAGTCCTTTCACACCCCAACTAGCAAGGTTTTGTGCTACTTCTTTCACTTTATTTTTCGGCATAGCGAGTATTGCAATATCTACTTGATTATTATTTACAAACTCTTCTATTTCTTCTATGTCTTTTACTTCTATGCTTCTGATTCTAAGTCCAATAAGCTTAGGATTAACATCAAATAAACCAATAAGTTTAAATCCTCTTTTTTCAAAATTCGTATAATTAGCAAGTGCCTGTCCTAAATTACCTGCCCCAACTATAATCATATTATAAGTTTGCGTAAGTCCAAGTATTTTTGCAATCTCTTGGTGTAAATGTTCTACATTATAGCCATATCCTTGTTGCCCAAATCCACCAAAATTATTTAAATCCTGTCTAATTTGAGAGGCTGTCACCTTCATTTTTTCACTTAATTCTCTCGATGATATTTTTGTTACCCCTTTTTCAAGAAGCTCACCTAAGTACCTATAATATCTGGGCAGTCTTCTTATTACGGCCATAGAAATTTTTCTTTCCTCGGTCACTTTTTCAACTCCTTAAACATTCTCTTTTTTGATTAAGTATACCATCATTGTTTTTTTTTTGTCAATCATCTAGCACAGTACCTAAAAAATGCAATATATTTATCTATTCCTTGTAGTTTCTTCATACAACTAGGTAATAAATCTATTTTGTATACGTCAATCTTTACAATATGCGTTCAATACTTTCATTTTTACACTTTTTTTGTTAGTATTAGTATGGATTCACAGTAAAAAAGTAAATCCTATACTTAGGAGGGCATCATGATTATTTCATGCAATAATATAAAAAAATCATTTAACGACAAACAAGTACTTAATGGTATTAGTTTTCTTATAGAAGATCAAGAAAAGGTAGCACTTATCGGTAACAATGGTGCCGGTAAAACGACTTTATTTAAAATATTAAAGGGAAGTCTGCCCTATGATGAAGGCTCTGTTATGTATTCAAAAAACTGCAGCATTGGCTATTTAAAACAGCATATGGAACTTGACAGTAACTATACTGTTTATGAAGAATTACTTCATGTTTTTGATGAAGTCATTGAAATTGAAAAACAGCTAACCTTACTTGAAAATAAAATTGCTCAAACCTCTTCTTTAGAGCTTATTCATCAGTATGACGAGCTGAGATTGACCTATGAAAACAAAAGAGGCTATGAATATAAGAGTCTTATTAAAGGCATATTAACTGGCTTAGGCTTTTCTCATGATGTATATGAAAAACCTATTCGCATCTTATCAGGTGGTCAAAAAAACAGAATTGCTTTGGCAAAATTATTGCTTTTACAGCCGACCTTACTCCTTCTTGATGAGCCAACAAATCATCTTGATATAGAATCTATCGAGTGGTTAGAGGGCTTTCTTAAAAATTATAAAGGTGCTGTTATGGTTATCTCCCATGACCGTTACTTTTTAGATAAAGTGGTTAGCAAGGTCGTTCATATAGAATTTGGCAAAAGCTCTGTTTTTAGTGGTAACTATAGCGATTTTACTATAAAAAGTGCAAAGGAATATGAGATAGCAAAACATCATTATGAAAAGCAACAAAGGGAAATTGCTAAGCAACAAGCAATCATCGCTAAATTCAAACAATTTAATCGAGAAAAGTCACTCAAGCAAGCAAGAAGTCGTGAAAAAATGTTAAGTAAAATAGAAGTTCTTGATACGCCTATGCTTGATGATAAGGCTATGCAGCTATCATTAAAGCCTCAAATAACAAGTGGTAATGATGTGCTTATAGTAGAAGATGTCAGTAAAAGTTTTGATGACAGGGAACTTTTTAAGGCTATTCGTTTTACAGTAAATCGTGAAGATAAGATTGCTCTAGTTGGTCCAAATGGTGTGGGTAAAACCACTTTATTTAGAATCATTCTTGGTGTAGTCAATGCCTCAGAAGGGCGTATACAGCTTGGTTCAAATGTTGTGATTGGTTATTATGATCAAGAACACATGAACCTTGATTTATCCCGTACTATTATGGAAGAAATACGCCATGACTTCCCAGATCTTAAGGATGGTACAATTAGAAATGTTCTTGCTGCTTTTTTGTTTTATGGAGATGATGTATTTAAACCTATCTCCATGTTAAGTGGTGGTGAGCGTGGTAGGGTTGCTCTAGCAAAAATCATGCTATCTAAAGCCAATTTTTTGATCCTGGATGAGCCAACCAATCACTTAGATATTATGTCTAAAGAAATATTAGAAAATGCTCTTTGTAACTATGAAGGCACTGTTTTATATATCTCTCATGACAGGTATTTTATTAACGAAACAGCGACTAAAATAATTGAAATCACCCCTTCAGGTGCTATAGAATACCTTGGTGATTATGATTATTATCTAGAAAAAAGGAATGAACTTAAAGTAAAAGCACAAGATGAAAAAAATGAGAACACGACTTCTGTTAAAGAAGATTGGAAAAAACAAAAAGAAGAGCAAATGAAGGCAAGACAACTTCAAAATCGCATCACTCTTATTGAGACCCAAATAGAGAGTTTGGAACAAAGATGTACTGAAATTGATGCTCTTTTGTGTCAAGAAGAAATCTACTCTGATTTTGAAAAAAGTGGATGCTTAGTTAGGGAAAAGGAAGAGCTTCAAATACAAATTACGGATCTCTATGATGAATGGGATTCTTTAACAGAAAAAGTACTATAAAAATAGTACTTTTTCTTATTTTAGATTCATATTAAGTGCTGCATTTTGCAAATGCTCGTTGCTTAGAGCCTCTGCCTTATCACCATCTCTATTTTTAATTGCTTCATAAATAGCTCTATGCTCATCTAAAAGTCTGTTATCCCTTCCTGGTGTAGCTATAGAAGCCTTTCTTGTCTTTTGTATATAGTAATGATAATCTGACAACATATGATTAAGTATTTTGCTCTTAGTTGCCTTATAAATCAGTTCATGAAATCTGTGGTCTAGTTCGTTTAGATGATTAATATCATGTCTTTTACTATAAAATTCTGTTAGGGCAATAATTTCTTCTAATTCTGAAATCTCTCCTTCACTGATTCTTTCTGCAGCACGTCTTGCTGCAATTCCTTCAAGCCTAGAACGTATCATAAAAATATCCTGTACATCTTCATCAGTTATTCCAGTTACAACTGTTTCTTTGTTCGGTATAGACATTACAAGACCTTCTAATTCTAATTGCTTGATGGCTTCTCTAACAGGAGTTCTACTTACATTTAACTCTTTTGCTATTACGGTTTCTCTTAAAGCATCTCCTGGTTTGTATTTCCCCTCTAGTATATCTTCTCTGATTTGATTAAATACCTTTCCTCTTAATGATGTTTTATCTAACGCCTCCACGCTTGGCCTCCTCAAAACATATCAGTTATTACCTCATACAACAAATGTATAATGGTATACAATATTTTATCAAACCTTGTATAAAAAGTGCAAGAGTTTTATTAATACTCTGCCCATTTCCCCTCTGAATCCTTATAAGCCACAGTAGTTCCTACAACAGTCTTATCTATAATCTTCCACTCTTCTTTATTATCTATGTCAATTGTTAGCTTCCATTTTAAAGCTAATCTGTAAACTTGTTTATTTTGATTATTATACTCATCCACTTCACAATTTGTAAGCTCAACATCTTCTAATACAATGGTTTCTAATTCTCGATTCCTATTAATCGTTATACTGTCTACATTTACATTGACTATAGCATCTTTAATATCCTTATTCTCAATAAACCAACTGCTAAATTCATTAATCATAGCTGTTCTATTTTTATAATCAAAATACTTATATAAATTATCTGTGGTATGATCCTTTATGCCTTGTGTGTATTCTAAGTAAAAGGTATTAAGAAATCTATCTAAGTTTCTCCTTCCTTCTTGTGAGAGCTTATAATTTTTTATATCAAATATTTTTGAATCTTGATGGACTTCTATCTTTTCTTCTATAGGTTCAACAAGACCATCCTCGTCATATATTTTTATACTATATTTCCCCTGCAAAAGATTATCAAACTGCAGTGTACCTGTAGTATTTTTCTTTTTGCAACCAGCAACTTCAACAATGCTGTTCTTATAAGCATTAATATTTATTTTTAATAGGTCATAAGGTAAAAAAACTTCTGTCGCCTCAGGAACACTAACCGTCGTTATGTATTCATTGTATAGTGGATTATCAAACACTACTCTAACTAAATATTTCCCTGGCAACACTTTTTTTTCTTTATATATATTCTCACGGTTGTCTTCAACTATACTATTGTTTAAATAGACTTTTGATCCTAACGGAGCATATATTTTGAGACTTTCTTTTTTAAAGGGTAATTTGATTTTCCATTTCTTATTTTCTTTTATTAATACGATACTTCCTACTTCAGTTTTTGAATCAAATATGTACTTTAGATTACAAAATGCCGCTTTCGTTTTCTTATTATCTTCAATAATATCTTTATAAATAAAATTACTTTCTTTACTTACAGTTATTAAATAGTCATTATTGCTGTACATCTTTTCATAATAACCGAGTATTTCATCCTTACTGAAGGTTTGTAGTGTTTCATCTTCATAAAGCATTTTATAAGCTTCTTGATACTGTTTTTGATTAATAAATTTTGAATATTGTTCTAAAGCATGCATCGGACCGTTATAGTACATGAAAATTGTCAATAAGATTCCGATGGTAGAAAATGATATTATTGCTATGAGTACCTTAACGTTCATCTACTTCCCTCCTCTTCATTATTCCATAGTCTTCATGTCCTTTGACATTTAAAAACTAAGTTATAACATATATATGGAGTGAAATACTGAATTATTACAACTTGTACAAAAAAAGACCTTAATATCTTAAGGCCTCTAGAAATACTTGTGTTATCTACATTCAAAGCTCATACAATCTGTGTTTTCTGACTTACAGCATATCTCATTCGTATTTTTTTCTATTTTTATTTTTTCTAGTGTACAATATCCCGTTGTTATATCATTATATCTACAATCTACAACATCACACGCTATACATTTATTCATACTACGCACTCCTTATAAATACTATATTTTTTTTGTGTTTCATCTCATAATAGAGCATGCACATTATGACTATAAAGTTACACTCTATCAGCGTATTTTTTCGTTTTATAAACTTCTAAAAAAAGAAATATGTTAAAATTTAAGCATTTAAGCCTACTCCATATATTGTCTCAACCAGAAATTTAGGGTACAATATAAATATAATTTTCTAAATTTTATTAAAGGACTGGTTGTAGTGACGATGAGTGCTCATGCTTATCTTAAAAATTCAATAGCACTAGCAAATGACCGTAAATATTGGGCAGCCTTTCAGCACATGGACTTTGCCATCATGTTAAGTAAGAATAGGGGCTTTTATTTTTATCAAAAAATTAAAATGCTTCATTCTCTTAATTTCCATGAGGATTGTATGCAGCTTATTTTAAGTCAGCTTAAATTTTTATATAATAATACATCCTTGTATCTTTTTTCTAAGGTACTCCTGTATTATGAAAATACTTCACATTGCACGAAAGACGAGCTTGTTTATCTGCTTATTCAAAACGAAGTACCAAAATGTCTGGCTTATGAATATGATAAACTCATAGAATCTAAGCATCTTGATTTTAGCAAAAAAGCATCACTGGCTAAAGTAAAACAGCACTATACCTTAGCTATTGCTTATTGTGATCTTAATATAAAACAAAACAAAATCACCTCAGATATTTTATATTTAAGAGCTTATTGTTATCATTGTTTAGGTGATTTGGATGAAACAAGAAGAGCCTATTTAATGCTTATTGAAAAGTATCCTGAGTACCATTTAGGGTACAATAACTTTGCTTTATACCTTATGGAAATGCAGTACTATACTGAGGCAGAGCAATATCTAAAAAAAGCCTTAGAGTTAGACCCGTTTAATGTGCACTATACATATAACTTAGCTGAATGTTACTGCCAGTGTGGCAAATATGATTTGGCTGTTTCTAATTTTACTTCGCTTTTAGGAAGCCCTATAAATAAAAAGCAATTATATTATCAATTGTATTATACATATAAAAAGCTTAATAATAAAAAACTTGCAAAAAAATATTATAAATTATGGTACCACTAGTAAGAAGCGAGGTTATTAACTATACATTATTAAATATAATGACTGGATCAGTACTATTTTGGGACCTGAAATATAAAAGTTACTACATCATAAAGTATAAAAGTCTGCATACACTTTCTTCATATTTAATCCATGCAGGCTTATTTTTTTCGTCTTCTTTAGTTACTTCTTTAGAAGACCTTATATCGTTGTGTATAATAGACATCATTTTTTCTGTAAAGTCTGGGTCATAAATAAAAGCACTAATTTCAAAGTTAATTTTAAAACTTCTTGTATCAATATTTGTAGAGCCTATAGCTGTTATAACATTATCAATCAACATGCATTTTGAATGTAAAAAACCTTGATATAGGTAAACTTTTATGCCTGCATCTAATAATTCTGCTATATAGGATGTGGTTGCTCTATAGACAAATCGTTTATCGGGTAAGCTCGGCAGCAGGATATGCACATCTATTCCTGCTAGTGCAGCACTTTTAATAGCATGCATGAAAATACAGTCTGGAACAAAATATGGGGTTTCGATATAAATACACTTTTTCGCAGAATAGATCATTTTAACATATGCAGACTTAATATCTTCTGTCTTTAAATCTGGTCCACTATTTACTATTTGCATGTATAATTCTTTTGTACAAAGGGTCTTAGGCAAATAGTCTCTAATATTTGCTCTTATTTTTTTAGCTTCCTCTTCATCTTTTAGTGCAAACATATAGTCTTGTAAAAAGCGAATCTGAAGCATGTTAACAGTCTCTCCTACAATCCTAATATGGGTATCTCTCCAAGGTTTAAGTTTTGTATTAATAGACATATATTCATCCCCTATATTCATGCCTCCTGTATAACCAATTTGCCCATCGATAACAACAATCTTTCTATGATTTCTATAGTTTAGATTAAGTCCAAGTATTTTAAATATGGAAGGTAAAAATTTTAGAACTATTCCTCCTTCTTCTACCAGTGTCTTAAACATACTATAGGGGGTTGTGAAACATCCTGCATCGTCGTAAACGACTCTTACCTCTACACCTTGTCTTACTTTTTTAATAAGAGCCTCAACTAATTGTTTCCCTATGGTATCATTTTTTATAATAAAGTATAAAATATGAATAGAATGCTTAGCCTGTTCAATATCCTTGAGAAGATCTTCGTATTTATATTTCCCATCAGTGTATATTTTAATATCATTTTTACTTGTTAATAAACTTTTTCCAAATTTAGTGTTAAATTTAATTAAGTCTCCATAGAGTACCTTGCTTACATCTATTTCTTCTAATAACAACTCTTGTTCCTTCATCTGCCCAGGAAAAAGAGTATCTACCTGTATTTTTTTAAGTCGTCTTTGTCTGTTATAATATTTAAGTCCGCTTCCAAATAGAATATATAATATAAAACCTATTATAGGACATAGCATAAAAAGCATAAGCCAAGCAAATAGTGAAATGGCTTCTCTTCTCTCTTTAAATATCATATGAAGTACGAGCACGATATCAACGATTCTTAT
>JAEYPM010000047.1 GCA_023410675.1 Bacillota bacterium
CATAAACATCATTATAGCCATGGTCATTATCAATTCTATAGGACTTGTCTGTAATAAGAAGTGCAAAACGATTTGAATTTTGTCTAAATGGGAATTCCTCTACATAGCCAAATGCACCTATTGGAACGCTACTTAGTGTAGCTTATTGCATTAAATCCTCCTGTAGCTAATTATACTCCTAAATCTACTTTTATCCATCTACACGGCTACCCATAAATTGTATATTCTTTTTCTTCAATATCTTTCTATTTCTTGTGTGAGAGTTTTCATAAAATCCTTAATAATAATTTCAAAAGAGATGCTCCTTTTGATTAATGTTGTTTAGCAGTTCATTATATCAAAAGCATACATCTCTTTATTACTTTTCCATTACCTAGTATCTCCAAAACTGTAACCTTGAAATTACTCACTAAATTTAGACCTCCATAATGTACAACCTCCTCAAAATACTTAAACATTTCTTCTAATAGTTTATGATCTTCATCTTCATGGAGAAGTTGTATTATTTCTGGCATAAAAACATCTTCAATTTCAACCGTCTCAAGCAATTCACTTATATACAGTCTAAGCCTTAGAAAGACTAAAACGGATAAAGTTGATGCCCATACAATTGCTACTATGCTAATGTCTGATGTGAACTTAAAGTCCTACTCAGACACATCTTATCACAACGAAGAGCTCAAGTCACTAACTCGTTATCGCTTTGATAAAGTCAAAGAACGCACGAAATTAAAAACCTCTATTGGCTCTATTATGCCTGCTAAATCACTCGAATTAAAACATACCATCAAATTGATTGGGGGGCTAGATTCTGAGATTGATGAAATCGAGTCAGAAATCAAAAAAATTATGGATGAACTTAATTCTCCATTCTTAAGCATTCCTGGAATTAGCTACGGTATGGGTGCAATGATCATCGCTGAAGTTGGTGATTTCAGTCGATTTGCTTCACCTGATAAAATACTTGCATATGCTGGGCTATCACCTTCAACCTATCAATCGAGGCAATTAGAATCCACTCATGCACATATGGAAAAGCGTGGGTCAAGATAGCTGCGTTGCACACTATTTAATGCTACTAAATTCGTATGCAACTGGGATCCAACATTTGCTTCCTACCTTGCGAAAAAGCGTGCTGAAGGTAAGCATTATAATGTAGCCATTTCACATGCTGCCAAGAAACTGGTCAGGGTGATTTACCAACTTGAAAGGTATGGTCAGTCTTATATAAAAGTTGCTTAATCAACTGATTTGTAATATCTCCTTTTTGAGCACCCGGAAAGATGCTGTACTTGTCATGTGGTTTTCAATGTTCCAGTATATCTAAAATGCATTTCTAGATTTTAATCAAAAATATCATTTTTAAGCTTGACTTTTAATAGTTAATCTTTCTAATAAGAATTATTCATATCTAATTCTTATTAGAAAATAACCACTTATTTCCAAAGACACAAAATTAATTACATACCCGAAAAATAATCTACTAGATAGCTCCAGCACATTTAATGTCTATAGTTATTTTACGCTTACTTTTAATCTCACATTTACTTTTTTAAGCATTTTGGTAATACTCCATATTAAAACCTTTGACAAGCTTATCAACACTCCCAACTTCTGATCCTCACCTATAAAACTTATTAACTAGCAACTTCACTATTGCACCAACAGGAAGCATACTTAATAAATGTGTGTGCTGGATCTATACTATCATTACTTAGAATAAATTTCTATATTATCAATATTTTGCACGGTATATCCTTCTAAGTATTCTACTACCCCTTTTACTAGAATCCATCTAACAACATTTCTGCTATTATATATCATCTCTTGCAATGACGTCCTATGCTCTATATAAGTTTCAACACCTATAGCTATACATTCCCATTGCCAGCTATACTGATTACTTAAAGCAATCTGGGTAACTTCTTTATAAAAACTACTATTCGCCTTATTGATTTTATCATTGTCTAGAAATAACAGTTTAGAAGTGTCTACCCATAAATCTGTATAATACATACCACTCTCTTGATATTGCTGTATTCCTGCTTGATATTTATTATCTAGGATTGCTTCTAATGTACATATTTTCCCAGACTCAACTTTTTTCTTAATATCACTATTTATATGATCTATTATTATTACATTCTCATATTCCCATGTATCCATCACCGTTACACTATGTACAACTACATCCACTTTCTTTTGTTTTAAAATACAAATAATCTCCTCACTTTTTATATAATCCTGTGACACGATCTTTATTTCAATTACCGCCCCATTATAGTCCCCCCTGCTTCTATTGCTTTTAGCACTCTTTCTGTATTTGCCCCTGGATATAGACTTATAAAATCACCATCTAATCCAACGCGTAACAAGTCATTACCTTTAATATAATAATACTCTTTGTTAAAAGAATCATATACTACTTTTTCAGGACTATCAAATACATTTTCGATTGCTGATTTATACTCTTTAAAATCCTTCATATCTGGATAATCAAATTTATGTTTACCCCACTTTTTACCTAATTGTTTGCTGTCAATATTCAATTGAGAAATTGGATTAGGATTACTCATTTGTTTCAGCTTGCAATAATCATCCCATGCACTGTTTCCTGCATTTCTTCCTACACTTAAAGCTATACCAACACCTGCAGTTGCAACAGCTACTCCAGCTACTGCTTGTGCACTACCTACAATCACTTCTTCTACACACACTACTGCAACAACTTCTCCACCTGGAAGAATTAGTAATGCAGTTCCAGAAGCAATTTTTAACATTCCTGCATCGAACAATACTTTTCCTGCTGTAATAAGTGCTACACTGCTCTCCATAGCAGCTAATAACATCACAAATTCTGCAGCCACCTTAGATACTAGATAATCTTTATTTTGTTCTAGCTCTTCTAGTGTTAGCTCTTCCCTATTCAAATTACACTTATTAATAAAAAATAGAATTCTTGACTTTACTTTTTCATTTGATGGAAAATATACATCCACGAAGAAAGATTCTTCATACGCTTCTACTTCATTTAATATAGCAATTATTATATCTTTTCGTGGAAATAGAGAGTCAGCAAATCCCATGATCTTACCATACAGTACCATGTCTTGTTGCTTACCTTGCTGTAAATAAGAATTAACATATGGCTGCTTTGAAAAATCAACTATTCCATTTATATCAATAACTATATCTTTTTCTATATTATTTAAATGTAACTTATCTTCTCCTAAAGTAACATTTGTCGTTATATTTGACAATTCTATTTCTTCATCTACAAGAATCCAGTCTACCCCTGTAAATTTATAAGATTCACCTTCTGTGCTTCCTTTATCACATAACTTAGCTCTTAAATACTGATATATAATAACTCCTTATAATTAATATTATCATCACTAACACTAATCAAGAAAGAGCTATTTAATATGTTATTATACAGTTCTTATATTTTTCTTTTATTGTTAAAAATAAAAGGCTAATTGTAAAATCAAATTGAACTAAATAAAAAATCCATAGGGGTTTATCCTGTGTTAAGATTGAATCACTACAAACAAACTATCACACGAAAGGATAATCACTATGGACTACCCTAATAATACTACAAATTCTCGTAAACATAAACACCTTAGTTTTTAAGAACGCATGATTATTCAAATCCGCTTAAAAGATGGCTTCTCACCCTATCAAATTGCTAAAGAGCTAGGGCGTACCTCTAATACCATTCGTAATGAAATAACTAGAGGGACCGTTACCCAAATTAAACAAGGACGTAAAGTTGAGGTTTATCTTGCAGATGCAGGGAACAGTATCTACTTAAAAAATCGTAAGAACTGTTGCCCAAAATTCAAGCGTTTATCTTGTAAATCCTTTATCGAGTACGTTTGTGATATGATACGATCTTATAAGTGGTCTCTAGATGCCTGTGTTGGTTATGCACTCCTAAGTAAACGCTTTACACGTAAGGAAATAGTCTGTACAAAGACACTTTATAATTACATTGATTTAGGCTTATTGGAAGTAAGAAACCTAGACTTACCAGTGAAACTTAGAAGAAACACTAAGTCTAAACGTACCCGTGCGAACAAAAGGATACTAGGTAGAAGCATCTCAGAACGTCCTGATAGTATCGAGAATAGAGAAGTGTTTGGACATTGGGAAATTGATACTGTTATTGGCACTAAAGATAAAAATGACAACGTTCTTCTTACATTAGCTGAGCGTAAAACAAGACAGTATATTATACGAAAAATGAAATCTAAGACATGTGAGAGTGTTTTAAGAGAACTTAATTCACTCAAAGAATACTTTGGTGACCAGTTCAATCAGGTATTCAGAAGCATTACCAGTGATAATGGTCAGGAATTTGCTGAGCTTTCAAAGATAGAAGATCAGTATAATGTCAAAGTATACTTCACACATCCTTATACTTCTTGTGAACGAGGCACTAATGAAAAGCATAATGGTATGCTAAGACGCTTTATTCCTAAAGGAACTGCTATACATGGCTACAGAGTAGATGAGATGTCTTTTATAGAAGATTGGTGTAATACCCTTCCACGAAAGCTACTACATTATCATACACCAGAAGAACTATTTGAAGCTGAATTAGATAAAATCTACACAACTTCCTACTAGGTGAATCAAAAAACAGGATTAGTTCAACTTGTTATTGCAATTTAGGGTTAAAAATAAAATTCCTTTGAAGAAAAAATTAATAGCTAGACTTCTAGAAAGTACTCATCCAAAAGCTCACCTAATATATTATATTCTACCTCATATATATACTGTGTATCATCAGTATCAGGGTCAATTAAATCAAATGCCAGCCTAAATGACGGATTTTCTCGAAAACATTTATTTATTATTAAAAATGTTCTATTGTATTGAATGATAAAGTTTTTTAGTTTATCTAATTCTATGAAATCTTCTTCTTCAGATAAAAAATTATTTTTACCATCAGCAATTATGTTTTTAATATACTCTTGTGTTTTTTCTTTTAGGCTATCAAAATTATAGCTCTTATTAAAAATGTCTTGTATATTGTTCATATCCATCATATTCACCTCTCCTTTATTAATTAATGAATGAAATATTAACTCAGCAGTATCATTTATGTCCTCATAGAATATAATATGAGCTTTTCTCCTAAGCATCTATTTATTATTAAATGTGTTTTGCTATATTCAGTCATAAAGTCATTTTACTTATGAACTTTCTTAGCACTTTAAAAAACTTCAGATAAAAAATGTCTTGTATATCTTTGATATGCATCATACTTACCCTTACTGGCCTTTAATTAGATAATCAAAGATTAACTCACCAGCATCATTTACGTACCCATAAACCCTAGTGTGATCACCTGCTGTTGCTACTTTGATCTTATAGGTATATTCTATTCCTCCTTTAGTAATTATTTCTTTTTCAGTTAACTTAATTATACCTGAAGTTCCTGATCTCCTTGGAGCTAGGCCTTTATCCATAGCATTTTGAAACTTTTTATCAAGACCCATTTTTTTCAGTGTTTTCATTACTTTACTATCTATGATTCTCTTCTCTGGCAATCCTAACTGAGTTAATTTATTCAGTTTACCATAATCATCCCATGCACTGTTTCCTGCATTACTTCCTACACTTAAAGCTATACCAACACCTGCACCTGCAACAGCTACTCCAGCCACTGCTTCTGTAGCACCTACAGCTGTTAATGGTATAGTAATTACCTCATCACCTGGAATAGCTACTAATAAACATGCTCCTGAAGCTCCAGCAATAAATTTTGCTACCCCTGATGCGATCATGGGTACCCCTTCCATAATGAATATTGCACTTTCATGCAAAGCTATTGCACATATCGCAAGTTCAGTAAGCATCTTTGATCTAAGATAGTCTTCATTTTGTTCTAGTTTTTCTAGTGTTATATCTTCACCATTTAAATTAAATATATTAATAAAGAATAGAACAGCTGACTTTACTTTACCTTTTGATGGGAAATATATATCCACATGGAAAGACAATTCATACTCTTGCAAACTATTCAGTATAGATATTATTGTATCTTTATCTGGAAATAAAGAGTCAATATATGCCATGAGCATTCCATACATTACCATGTCTTGATGCTCACATTGTTGTAAATAAGAATTAACATATGGTTGCTTTGAAAAATCAACTATTCCATTTATGTCAATCACTATATCTTTTTCTATATTATGTAAATTTAATCTGTCTTCCCCTAAAGTAACATCTGTTCTTATATTTGACAAGTCTATTTCTTCATCTACAAGAATCCAATCTGTCCCTGTAAATTTATAAGTTTCACCTTCCGTACTTCCCTTGTCACATAACTTAGCTCTTAAGTATTGTTCACCATATTTTGCTTGACCTATGTAGATATCTTTATTCCCTATTCTTACCTTATACCATAGACCTTTGATGGTATTTATAAATGGATATTCATCATCTTTATCTTCTAGTCCATCATCATCACTGTCTTTTATGGTAGGATCTGATTTAAGTGGCAGTACTCTTAGTTCTCAAAGTTCAGTTAAAAACGGAAGGTTCTCAAATGCCTCAGCATCATAGAATGGATATGTTTGAACCCATAGCCCTCCAAGCATTGGTAAGTTAAATCTACCATCTTCTTTTAGTTCAATATACTTCCACTCAACTTCATCACTGTCTGTTAAACCATCCTCATCAGTGTCTGTTTGTCCCATGAGTTTTAGAGGGGCTGCTAAATTTATTTCTTTTAATGTATTACTTGCTATGATTTTAAAGTCTGTTCCTTGTGAAATGTTGTTTATGACAAAATTAGTGTATTCTTCTGCAAAGTTTACCTTCTTAAACATATTTATTTTTATGCCGTTGCAATTTTCTGCCCATTTGTCATATGCATCAAGTGTATGTAACGTAGCAACACTCACACTAATATCTTTAGCATTTAGTTTATCAAATAATTCATAAACATCATTATAGCCATGGTCATTATCAATTCTATAGGACTTGTCTGTAATAAGAAGTGCAAAACGATTTGAATTTTGTCTAAATGGGAATTCCTCTACATAGCCAAATGCACCTATTG